>JAACJX010000517.1 GCA_014237545.1 Ardenticatenia bacterium
CGTCCAGCCCGCGGCCTCCCTTCCGTTAGAAGCAGTGGAAAACGGGGCGTTGGTCATTGAGNTTAATCCTGTCCAAACCCAATTATCGGCGTGGATGGATTTTTGCCTTCGCGGCCCATCAGGCGTCATCCTGCCGGCGCTGGTTTCGACCGCCTGGCCGGACTGAACCAGAGAATAACGGAAACAACCATCCTATTCAGACGTTGCGCCCGTTCCGTTTTGCCTGATAAAGAAGCTCTGTTATTATCACCTCACTCTTTTCGTCAGGTGGTAGTATGTCCGACTCCCAAAACCCTTCACCGATCAGCCCATTCTTACTCGAGATTTTGCGGTGCCCCGTCGCCGTCCGGGCCAAGGAGCAAAACAGCGAGGATCCAGGACGATTGCGCCTGGTCAACGATTATTGGCTCGTGTGCGANGAATCGGGTATGAAGTATCCTATTCGGAACGGNATCCCCATCATGTTGATCGAGGAAGGTGANAAGTGGCGCGCCACGGCCGAGAGTGATTTACCGATCCCGCCGCCGGCAAACTAATGCGCCGCGCCTCGTGAAATGANAACAATACTGCAGATCGAAGATAACTTTGCGAATCGTCGCCTGGTGGAACGCGTACTGGAGCCATATCCNTANCGACTCNTGCACGCCTCCGACGGGCAGTCGGGAATAGAAANCGCCTTACGGGAAACGCCCGATTTGATACTACTCGACATGGGCCTGCCCGATATGGACGGCCAGACCCTGGTCTCAGTGCTTAGAGAAACCGCGGCTATGGCCAAAGTTC
The DNA here is from genome assembly GCA_014237545.1 of Ardenticatenia bacterium. Lineage (GTDB taxonomy): Bacteria > Chloroflexota > Anaerolineae > Promineifilales > Promineifilaceae > Promineifilum. The sequence goes on from JAACJX010000517.1 coordinate 784, forward strand.
CCATCATCGCGCTCACGGCATGGCCGGAGAATATTGCCGGTGAAATGGCTACTCGATACGGCTGTGATGGCTGCATCACCAAACCCATCAACGTCGCCGAGTTCGGCAACCAGATCGAGGCGTACCTGAACCAGGCCTGACGGCCGAACCTCGACCATTTGACACGTAATGATCCTTCTACCGGCCAGCGATTTCACCATCGAGGAACTCACTCGAGCGTACAATCAAACTCGAACCGATTACCTCATCCCGATGCCGATGAATCCGGGCCGCTTGCAGGAGTATATGCTCCTTTACGATGTCGAATTGGCTAGCTCCAGGGTCGCAGTGGTGGGCGACAATATTGTCGGCCTGGGAATGCTCGGCAAGAGGCCTGGCATGGGCTGGATTACCCGATTGGGCGTCCTGCCAGAGGGCAGGCGAAAGGGCGTGGGCAGCAAGATTATGGACGCCTTGCTCGAAGAAGCAAGTGCCTTTGACTTGCCGGACATATGGCTGGAAGTGATCCGNGGCAACCAACCCGCNCATGAACTCTTTCTGAAGTATCAATTCCGCGAAACGCGAGAGTTGATCGTNGCCCGCCGCCCCCCTGGAACGACACGCAACATGAGCATTATCAAGGATGCGCGCAAGGTGCGCTATTTACAACACGAAGAGGTGATGGAGCTACACTGCGAGCGGCGGGAACGAATGAACTGGCTTAACAGCGTCGAGACCATGCAAAACGTGGGGCGATTGGCCGAAGTTTCGTTAAANGATGATTCCGGGCATCTCCAGCACGTATTGCCCCATCTCTCCGGGATATTTGTCGAGTTCGCCGATGGGGCCCAGGGCTGGATCTCGTATCAGGCGACAACGTTGCAACTCAAACGAATATGCGTCGAGGCGATACGGGGAAATCCTGCGCGCACAACGGCCGGATTGCTCGAGTTGTTGCACCGGCTGCATAGCTCACAGGATGCCGTGATCGAAAATATTCCCGATAACGAGGCCTGGGCCGGGTTCAAGCAGGCCGGGTACTTCGAAGTATTTCGCCGGATCGAGATGGTGCGCGAATCGAGCCCGGTGACCTAAATCCACCCAAACGCTTTTGAGAGGATCAAATGCTAACCCCACACGCAATACTCGAGGCAGAAAGGCAGCTGTCCGGGAAGTCCCACCGCACGCCTGTCCTGACTTCCAACACGTTAAATAAACAGACCAGTTGCCTCATCTACTTCAAATGCGAGAACTTCCAGCGGGTGGGCGCATTCAAATTCCGCGGCGCTTATAACGCCATTAGTCGATTGAGCGCCCGGGAAAAAGCGGCCGGCGTCATCACCCATTCCAGCGGCAACCACGCCCAGGGGCTTGCCCTGGCCGCGCAATTACTCGGCGTCCACGCGACGGTAGTGATGCCCGAAGACGCGCCGGCCAACAAACGGGCCGCAACCGAAGGTTATGGCGCGAAGATCATCCCGTGCAACGCCCTTGTGCGCGAAGAGGTTACCGCCCGCCAGATCGCGGAACACGGGTATACGCTGATCCACCCCTTCGACAATGACCACATCATTGCCGGCCAGGGGACGGCTGCGCTGGAACTGTTTGATGAGGTAGGCCATCTGGATTATCTCTTCGTCCCCGTCGGCGGCGGCGGTCTGATCAGTGGTAGCGCGCTGGCCGCTCAATTGCGCTCTCCGCAATGCCGCGTTGTCGGGGTTGAGCCGGAGTTGGGGAATGATGCCGGCCGTTCGTGGCGCGAGGGCGCAATCCAAAAGCTGGAGACCGTTCCGAACACGATCGCCGATGGCTTGCGAACGAGGGCTATCGGCCAGCGGAATCTGGAGATCATGCGCCACTATGTGAGCGACATGACAAGCGTAAGCGAAACCGAGATCCTGGACGCTCTGGAATTCATCTGGTCTCGTTTGAAGATCGTGGTTGAGCCCAGTTCTGCGGTGGCCCTCGCACCCATCCTGAGCGGTAGGTACAACATTCCTGCCGGCTCGCGGGTGGGCATAATGCTTAGCGGCGGCAATGTCAACGTTGCTGCGTGTGGCTTTTTGGCCCGGCCCCAGTCTCGCCCGTCCCAAGCGAACACAGGCCTAGCCCCAGTTCGCGCCGATGGCGGNNCGANCCGCCGGCGCAAGCCATCGCGAATTCTCGTCTGCACTCCCATCGCGCCGGCCGCTTTAGAGTTGCTTGCGGGGGCCGGCGTGGTAGATACCGATTATGATATTGACGAAGAGGACCTCATCTCCAGGATAGGTAATTATCACGCGTTGGTCGCCAGTCCCCACCAACGCATAAATTCCCACATTATAAAATATGGCTACAACCTGAAAGCGATCGGGACCGTCGAGAGCAACCTCGACAAAATCGATGTCAGCCAGGCGCGCGCGCTCGGCATTGAGATTTGTTATGCCCCTGACAGTCGCACAGTGACCATCGCGGAACATACCATAGGTCGTCTCCTGTCCGTGGCCGACCAATTTGCCGATGGAAGCCTGGCCGGAAAAACACTGGGTATAATCGGGTTTGGATTAGTCGGCCGACAGGTAGCCCAGCGTGCATCCGCCTTCGATATGCGCATCCTGGTCAATCAGCCGCGCCTTACACCCGAACTGGTTCTGGATTCGGGCGTGATCGCCGCGGATTTGGTGGACTTGCTCAGGCAATCGGACTTCATCAGCCTCCACGTGCCTTTCAGCGAGGAAACGGAGGCGATTATCGGCGAAGATGAGCTAGCGCTGATGAAGCCCAGCGCCTTCTTGATCAATATGGGGCATACGGACCTGATAGATGAGGGGGCGCTGCTCCACGCTCTGGATGCCGGTCATCTCGCCGGCGCAGCCATTTCCACGCTGCCGCCTGTCGTGGAGGAACCGCCGGCAGTCGCGCTTGAATTGCGCCGGCACGAGCGGGTGATTGTTGAATCGCATGTTTCTTCCGTTCTCGCGCATCAGCAGCGCGACAGCTCGCTCCAGGTAGCCCAACAAATTGTAGCGGCCATCTCGCACCGCCGTACCAGTGAAGCCCTGGATCTGGAAGTCGTGCCAATCGATCAGATTGTTCCCCATGAGCACATCGACATGAAGCGAGTGTCGCGCCTCGTGGAGCGACTGGAGGAGGATGGCCGCCTGGTCAATCCGCCGGTGACCACATTCTGGAAGGATCGGTATGTCATCCTCGATGGAGCGNCTCGCTACAGCGCCTTGCGCCAGTTAAATTATCCTTATGGTATCGTTCAAGTTGTGGACAAGGATCAGGCGGGGTTCCAACTCCATACCTGGTATCATGCCATCTCGGCCGAGCGACAAGCCGGCAAAGACGCGTCATTTGAGGCATTAATCGATGCCCTTCGCGCNATCCCCGGACTNCAATTGAGNCCCATTAATGCTGATGCAGCCCAGGGCGCACTTTTGCAGCCCAACGCCCTATGCTACTTTATCGAACGGGAAGGGCGCATCCTTCTGGCTGAGGTTTTACCCGGCGTCTCGAAGCTCGTTGTGATGAACGGGATNGTCGATACCTACAACGCGTGGGGCGTTGTCGAGCGCACCTTGCTGACTGATATGGATAGGTTATTGGCCCAGTTCCCCCACCTNGTCGCCGTCGCCGTCTATCCGCAATTCCAGCCGGAGGANGTTTTCGATGCCGCNGCGGAGGGGAACTTCCTGCCGGCCGGGCTAACCAGATTNGTCATTCCCGGTCGCATNTTGCGCCTGAACGCCGATCTAGGNCGGTTGAAGCGAGATGAGCCGTTGGCTGAAAAGCGCGCCTGGTTCAATGAGTTCCTCGCCGGCAAAATGTCGCGCAGCCGTTTCCGCGCCTATCAGGAGCCTGTGGTTCTGCTTGATGAATGATTTAAATGCCTNNCCGATCCNTTTCGTCATNTTTGACGTGGGCGGGGTTCTAATTCGCACGACCGACCATTCCGGCCGGNAGGAATGGGAAGCCCGCNTNGGGTTGCCGCCCGGCGGNGCNGAAGCNATCGTCNTNAACAGCNAAATGGGACATCGCGCCCAACGAGGTGAAATTACCACCGAGGCGCTATGGTCATGGGTTGGGGATTATCTGGGTTTGGGAGACANNTTGCCCCAGTTTCGTCAGGATTTCTGGCGCGGGGATTTCGTTGATCAATCCCTGGTGTCGCTCATACGCGNCCTTCGACGGCGCTATACNCTGGCCATCATCAGCAATGCGATGGACTCCCTGACGNNNACNNTGTCAGATTTCGNCCTNCTNGANGCGTTTGATCTGATCGTCGGTTCCGCNTATGAAGGGGTTATGAAACCCGCGNCTCTGATTTATGAGCGNACGNTAGACAGGCTGGGAGCCAGACCACAAGAGTGCGTATTCATCGACGATTCGGCCGCCAATGTCGCCGGAGCACAAGCCCTCGGCATCCACGCCATTTTGTTCTCGCCNGCAACGAANCTGGCGGCNGAACTGGCGNCNNTTGGGGTGNTTGTCGACTGACCCTANTCTTGTGGAGGCAACGCATCCTGGGCCATGCGCTCCGCCANTACAGTGTCNNCGNTGATNAAGCGGAACTTCTTGATCATCTGCCCNCTNTCCGTCANGGGCACGAAAGCCCCNANCATNGTGACGGAGACCCCTTCTTCCTCGGCCGTGTATACNTCCGCCGGATAGGTCCCNAGGACGATTCCCTTTCGGTCCACTATCTGCACNTGTANCTGACCGTTAGCGNTTGCNACGTGGTCNCCGGNNGCCNCATGNTCGNCGCTCGCGTCGATGCCGCTCTNGTCAACCAGGGCTGTTATNAATNCCCCGTCACCCGTGGTGCCCGANTTGTTCCCNCGTATCGATTGATCGTGGAACAGCGCCTCGTAAGTGTAATCCGACACCCACTCTGGGCCGCAGTAACTCATGATATCGTGGGTCCTGTCTGGGGCCAGCAATGTATCGGCCAACGTATCCACCCCGTACACCCCGATTGAGGCGTTGGCATAGGGGAAATTGGGGTCTACCCCGGAGGGGTTGCCACAGGGCGCATGACGGCGGCCGAGGTTGTGACCTATCTCATGTGCCTCCACTGACGCGGTGTCGGGACCAACATCGATGCCGATCGATACCCTTTGGCCGATCCAGCCCAATCCACTGTAGCCGCCGCTGAACCAGCTACCGCCATCAGCCGAACTGTTTGGAATAAGCCCGTAGTAGATGTGGGAGGAGCCGGGGCCGACTTCGTTCCCCCA
>JAACJX010000658.1 GCA_014237545.1 Ardenticatenia bacterium
TTCTGGAACGACTACGTCCGCCGCCAGCTCATTTACGGCGAGTGGGTGGATGCGTTCGACGGGAAGGAGTGGCCGCGGTAGAGGGAGAAGGGGAGCAGGGGAGAAAGGGAGAAAGGGAGAAAGGGAGAAGGGGAGAAGGGGAGAAGGGGGGTAGANGGGCGGGGCGGAGGGGATTATAATAGACCATATGTTCTATGTTTTCGCGCCGCTGGTGGCTTTCTGCTACAATCGAGCGCCATGAAATTCAATGTCGCCCTGGCCCAGATCGCGCCTGTCCTCGGGGACGTGGCCGCGAACCTCGCGNTGCACCGCGACGCCATCAGCGCGGCGCGGGCGGCCGGGGCGGAGCTGGTCGTCTTCCCCGAGCTGTCGCTGACGGGGTACGCNCTGGGCGACCGGGCGTTCGACGTCGCCATCCGCGCCGCGGCCGACGACCCGACCTTCGCCCAACTGCTGGCGATGTCGGCCGAGATCGATTTCGTCGCCAGCTTCGTGGAGGCCGACGAGCGCCACCGGCTGACCATCAGCGCCGCCTACCTCGCCGGCGGGCGGCTGGTTCACTTGCACCGCAAACTCTACTTGCCGACGTATGGGCTGTTCAACGAGAGCCGGGTCTACACGCCCGGCCGGTCGGCGCGGGCCTTCGACACGCGCTTCGGCCGCATGGGGCTGCTGATCTGCGAGGACCTGTGGCACGCGTCGTCGCCCTGGCTGCTGTGGCAGGACGGGGCCGACATCCTGATTCTCATCTCGGCCTCGGTGGAGCACGGCCAGGGCGAGGCGCTGGGCACGGCCGACAAGGTGNTGATGATGTGCCGCGNCTACGCGCTGCAGTTCACCGATTTCGTCATCCACGTGAACCAGACCGGCGCGGACGGCTCCGGCCGCTACTGGGGCGGATCCGTCATCTACGGGCCGGACGCTTCCATAATCAAGGAAGGGCCGCGCGACGAGACGGCCGTCGTCGTGGGCGAGATCGACACCGGGCTGCTGGCCCCCGCCCGCCGCGCCCTGCCCCTGCTGCGCGACGAGCGGACAGAGTTGGTGGCGCGGGAGTTGCGGCGGATAACAAGATTATCCGGAGATAAATCAATACCGTGACAACCACACATTCGGACACGCATCCCGAAATGGAAGCTTTCCAAATCCAGCTCATCCAGCGTATGCCGGCGTGGAAAAAACTGGCTATCGTCGATGGNCTGAATGAAACCATTAAGACTTTAACGATCAGCGGCATCAAACAACGCCATCCCNACGCCACGCCGGAGCAGGTGCATCGCCTTTTGGCAGAAAACATGCTTGGCGTGGAATTAGCGCAACAGGTGTATGGATATGCAAAGTGATATCACTCGCATTTTATTGCTAGTGACGCAAACATTTGATCACATCGGCATTCCCTATGCAGTGGGCGGTTCACTGGCCAGTTCTCTCTATGGCATCATGCGTGCAACCCTGGATGTAGATATCGTGGCCGATATGAGACGGGAACATATCGAACCGTTGGTCGCGGCGATATCACAGGAGTTTTATGCTGATGCCGGGATGATACACGGCGCTATCGAACACCACGGCAGTTTCAATCTCGTCCATTATGAAACCGCGTTTAAGGTAGATGTTTTTATCCGGAAGACACGCGCCTTTGACAGGTTACAACTTGAGCGAAGACGATTTTTAGTCATTGCTACAGACCCCGAGCGAGGTATCTTTGTGGCGAGCCCTGAGGATACCATCCTTGCCAAATTGGAGTGGTTCCGCCTCGGTGGCGAGGTATCCAACCAGCAGTGGCGCGATATTCTGGGTGTAATGGAAGCACGTCCGGGTGAACTTGGGCTGGATTACCTGCGCCAATGGGCAAATGAACTGGGGGTTAGCGACTTGCTGGAGCGTGCGCTGCGGGAAGCGGATAAAACCTGAATCCTTTAAACCATTTTCAAATGATTTAATTCCTAATTCTCCCCGAGCGTCGGGGCGTAACTAACGCGAAACTAACATATCTGTGTAATCTGTGTAATCTGTGGATTTCTTAAACACTATGACTGACGAAATCGAGCGGGACGTAAATGAAGAGACGGGCGGCGACGCGGACTTGTCGCTGTATGAGACGCCGGCAGGGCACCGGTCGGGCTTTGTGGCCCTGGTCGGGCGGCCGAACGTGGGCAAGAGCACACTGATGAACGCCTTCATGCGGCAGAAGATCGCCGCCGTGACCCACCGNCCGCAGACGACGCGCACCCGGCAGCTGGGCATCATCACCGAGCCGGGCTACCAGATGATCTTCATCGACACGCCGGGCATCATCCGCGACCCGCGCCACCAGCTGGACGAGTACATGGTCCAGGCGGCNATGGAGACGCTCGANGANGCCGACGTGGTGCTGTGGATTGTGGACATGAGCGAAAACCCCGGCAGCGGCGACCGCGACATCGCCAAGCTGCTGAGCGAGGGGGAGCGCAACGTGATCCTGGCCCTCAACAAGATCGACGCCGTCTCGCCGGCCGAGGCGCTGCAGCGCACCGAGGCCTACGTCTCGCTGCTGAGATCGGCCGAGTGGCTGCACGTGTCGGCGCTGACCGGCGACGGCGTGGGCGAGCTGCTCGACAAGCTGGTGGCCGCGCTGCCCGAGGGGCCGCGCTACTACCCGGCCGACCAGATCACCGACATTTATGAGCGCAACATCGCCGCGGAGATGATCCGCGAGCAGATCATGCTCCAGCTGCGCGACGAGGTGCCTTATGGCACGGCGGTGAAGGTGCGCGATTTCAAGGAGCGCGACAACGGCGACACCTACGTCAGTGCCGACATCTTCGTGGAGCGCGACACGCACAAAAGCATTGTCATCGGCCGCGGCGGGGCGCAGTTGAAGGCNATCGGCGCGGCCGCCCGCGAGCAGATCCAGGAGCTGGTCGGCGGCAAGGTGTTCCTGGAGCTGTGGGTGAAGGTGGAGAAGGACTGGCGGCGCGACCCGAATCTGCTGCGGCAGTTCGGCTATAGCAATGAGTGGACGAAGGAGTGAGCGCAAGGCGATTTCTTTCGCGGGATGGGCAACGGACGGCGGCCGGAAGGGGCCCGTGGCCGGCCGTCGGCGGCCGGTTCCGGCGCAAAACATTGCGCCCCGCCACGCGCATATATAACACAGCATGACCAGGCAACAGATAGAAAGCGGCTCGCGGCGCGGCGTTATGCCCCCGGCCGGGATCGCGCTGGCCGCGATGGCCGGCGTGGCGCTGCTGGCCGTCGCCTACTATCGCGCGGTGTGGGGCAGCGTGCCCGATCTGGTCATCGCCCTCGACCATTGCCGCGACCTCTATTGCGACTTCACCCGCCAGTACTATCCCACCGGCCAGGAGGTGCTGGCCACCGGCCAGCCGTCGCGGGGCTATTTCTACAGCTCGTTCTTNGCCTTGTTGCTGGTCCCATTCGGTCGCCTTTCGCCCGGCCCGGCCGTCGCGTGGTGGACGGGCGTCCAGTTGCTGGGCCTGCTCCTGCTCCTGTTGCCGGCGGCCGATTTCTACCGCCAGTCCCGCCCGGCGGCGCTNCTCTACGTGGCGCTGCTGGCTTTCTCCATGCCCCTGCTCCACAACCTGAAGTGGGGACAGGTGAGCACGCTGATGACGGGTTGCGTCTTCGCCGCTCTGTTCCTCAATGCGCGCGGCCGGTGGCGGCCGGCGGCGGCTGTCCTGGGCGTCGCCGTGGCGATCAAGTATTACGTGGCAGTTTTCGCCTACGTCTATCTCATCCGGCGGTCGTGGCGATTTCTGGCCGTGCTGGCCGCCGTGGCGATCCTCTGCTGGCTGGTGCTGCCGACGCTCGTCATGGGGGCGGANGGCAACTGGGCCTTCTACCAGACCGTGCGCGAGCGCGTGGCCCACGCCCTGGCAACGTGGTTGCCGGAGGACATCAACGCCCAATACCTGCCCAGCGTTGCCGGCCGCTGGCTGGGCACAGACGCCGGCCGGNCGCTGTGGCANCTNCTNGGCTACGGGCTGTTCGCCGCCAACGCCCTNGCCGTGGCCCGCTACCTCGGCCGCCGCGCCGCCGGCTGGACGGCCGACGCCTGGGCNACCGCNCTGNTGTTCCTGGCCCTGCCNTTTGTCGCCAACACNTCCTGGCCNCANTACTTCGTCTATTTGCCNTTTGTCCAGACGCTGGCGTGGCTGCGGCTGCGCCAGTCCGGCGGCCGGGTGTGGCACTGGGCGCTGCTGCTGGCATCGATCATCCTGAGTTCGATGCCCTTTTTCCAGCTTGTCGGCCGGTGGGAAGAGTACAGCCGCGCCGGCGTCCTGTTCATCGCTAACCTGTGCCTGTTCGCGCTGGCCCACGCCCTCACCTGGGGCGCGCCGGCGCCGGCGGTCATTTCATCGCAACGTTCCGCCAATTCAAACGTATAGGTAAAACGACATGACCAATCAACAACAACCCGATGGAGTCTCACGGCGCAACTTCTTGCGCTTTGCGGGGATCACGGTAGCCGCGGCCGCGGCGACGGGTGGCGGCGCGGCCAACCAGAAGCAA
>JAACJX010000343.1:0-2295 GCA_014237545.1 Ardenticatenia bacterium
GGAATACCGTCGCCGGCGACTCGATGCCGAATACGCCCTTCGTGTCGGCGAACATGTCCTCGGCCGTCTGCGTCGCTGCCGCGATGGTGTCCGCGCGCGTCTCGTCGATGCCCTGCTGATACCCTTCGCCTAACGCCCGGCCAGAGGCCAGCGCCTCTTCGCTGATTTGCGTCCGCATGTCTTTAAGGTTCTGCGGTACGTCGGTGGCGGCGTCAACGGTGGCCGGGATGACTTCGTTTTCTATCTTCAGAATAAAGGCGTCAAGCTCCTCCAATGCCTTATCGGCGGATATTGCATTAGGGCCGGACATCGCCAGAGCCAGCTCTTCTACCTTCTGTTTTACCAGGGCTGCGGCCAATGCAGCACGGCCTTGTTCCTCACTCATCGCGCCGATGGCAATGCCATAGGCCACTGTGGCCGCCTCCGCGCCTGGTATCTGCGATAGCTGGTCGAATATAGCTTGCCGCGCCGCGTCGACGTTGACCGTCAACCCCTGGTGGACCGTGCTGACCTCTCCCGTGACGGCCGCCAGGGGGGCCATCAGCTCGGAGTAATACGCCAGCTCTCCGCGGGCATCGGCCAATTTCTCGTTGACCTTTTCCTGCTCTATGCCATATGTCCCAACGCCGTTCTCCAGGTTGAATATCTCAGTCGTCAGCTTTTCGACCCGACCTCGGTATTCGTCCAGGAGCGCCTGCTGCTCAGGGCCTAAGCCTCCGGAGATGATATTCGTCCATCGCTCAGGACTGACCAATGGCTTGTCCGCGCCGGGTAGCTCTTTGGTATAGTCAGGCAGTACCGAACGGAAAGCCTCGCCGAACCCTTCCATCGCAACCCTCGCCGCGTCGGCCTGCTCTTTGTCGAAACCCAGTGCCTTGCCGAACTCCATCGCCTGATGCTGCGCGATACCCGCGTTCTCGTTCCAGACACCCAGGTCGGTGGCGTATTCAGTCGTGGCGACATTCGCCTCGTGTGTGGCCTGAATGACCGGAGTCCATGATGCCAACTGTTCGTCGAGCGCCTGGTTGAATTCACGCACCTGTCGGTCGTGCTCTGCCTGGCCCCAATCGTCCCACTCCGACCGCGCCCCTTCGGTTAGCCGAATGAACTCGATCAGTTCGCCATTCAGCATATACAGCTCATCACGCACGGCGGCGGTGATGGCCGCAGCGTTCCCCGGTACCAGAGATTCAAAGAATCCTACGCCCATCTTTTTGCGGGACTCTTCGAAGAGCCGCAGGAATTCCAGTTGCGCTTCCTGGTATTCGGTAAACCCCAAACGCTCCAGGTCCTGCTCAACCGACCGCTGCGTGGCAAAAGTCTTGATCTCCTTGCCAATGACGCCAAACACCTTGATGGTCGTTTCCATCAGGTCTTCCAAATCCTGAGAGATAGCGTCAATGGCTACCGAGATTTGAGGGTCGTTTAGCGCTTCGATGAAGCCCGCCATACCCTCCTTACCCTTCTCAAAGAACGGCACGAGCGCATCGGCAACCATCAGGTTTATCTGGTCGGTGATGGTCGATACCATCCCCTTCCACGTGCTGGTCTGCTTATCCATCGCGCCGGTGAACTTACCGAGGTCTTTCTGGAAGTAGGCAAAAATCTCCGACGCCGACTTCCCGGCCTTTTGCAGCCGCTCCATCTCCGTCCGCGCCTGTGGCGACATGACCGCGAGCTCCTGCAACCGCATCGCCGCCTCACCAAACGGCTGACCGGCTTCGAGGTTGGCATACAACCGGCCGACCCAGAAGCCCAACTCGTCAATAGGCGCGTTGGTGGCCGCCGCCGCGTCACCCAGCAGCTGGATGTTGCCCATCGTATTCAGCGCCGCGCCGCCGAACGTCTGCAACTTTAGAGAGGCGTCGAAAATCGGCCCCGTCGCAAATGGCGTCTTCTCGGCAAATTCGAATAACCCTTCGACGTGTTCGCGCGCCAGGTCGGCGCTGCCCATCAACGTCTCGAACTGGAGCTGTGTCGTCTCTAGCTGCGCGTTGACTTCTATCGACGACTTGATCGCCATCCCGAAACCGGCCACGACGGCCAGACCAATGCCCGCCATCGCCAGCTTTGCCTTGCCTGCCAGCTTGTCAAACATGCCGTTCAGCTTCCCGCCGAAGTCTTCCGCATGTTTGCCCGCGCCGGAAAGCCCGTTCTTGAATTCGTCGGCCTTCAACGCCAGCGTCACAAATAGCTTCTGGAGTTCCATCTAACTCAGTCCTAACTCCTTCGGGTCGCCGCCCAGCGCCAGGAATTGCANNTGCATCGCCNGNNTCATCTGNGNCGGNGTNTGNG
>JAACJX010000343.1:2300-8637 GCA_014237545.1 Ardenticatenia bacterium
TTCNGCGGCTTNAACCACTGCGGCATNAAGTCGNCCGGNNTNNNNGNNGGCTTGCCCTTGCNCCGNTNCATGTTGTANTGNTGGGCCATNANCATNGCGGTGTGGGCGTCGGCGCGTTTCTCCAGCGGCGGCTCGATAGAAAAATAGGCCGCCCAGGTCAGAAACTCTTCCACGTCCATCCCCTCGCAATTCGCATCTNGGCCTTCGTTCAGTTCCCTCACCGTGCGGCCGCCTATCCCATGCGCTACCAGCCTGTAAGCGAGTAAGAGCAGCGGGTTAGCTAAGAGTTGTCTTTTTTTTCCTCAACCTTGTCCTCGGCCATGCCGGACAATTCGCGGACCCGCTTGACGACGAGGTTGGTGATCTCGTTGGGCATCGCCTCTAACATCGCCTCGGCCTTCGCCCGGTTACCCGCTTCCCTGATCCAGATGTCCGACATCTGCACCAGGTCGCCGTCGCTCATCATGATGTGCGGTGCGTCCGGCTCGGCGGCATCGAAGGCACGCTCCAGGAGCGCCCCGTCCTGCGCGTCAGTGACGACGGCAGTCATCAAGAACTTCGGCCCGGCCGCCTCAGTTAGCGCCGCTAAATCCATTTCGTAGGATTTATCGGGATAGTACCGGGCCTTCGCGCTCTTGCCGCTGATGCTGGTAATCTTGCTGTTCTCGGCTGCCGTCAGACTGCGGACGTAGATAACGCCCTCATGTCCGACTTCGGCCAGGTCAATCCGCGCCACTTTGCGCTGCTTGACCAGCCCTAGAAAATCAATCGCACTAAGCGATACTCGGCCATTGTCGCTTGCCATGTTTNCCCTCCATTAGCGTGCTAAAGTCTGTCGGCCAGCGCGCGCACATCGTCGGCCAGCATCCGGTAGTGTTTCGGGCTGTGCGTGCCCTTCTCGTTTTCGATGAGGCCCGCCACGAGTTGAAGAATCTCATACGTGGACAGATCTCCGAAGTCGATGACCGGCGCGGGCTGTTCCTTGCCGGTCTTCTGCTCCTTGACTACTTTCGGTTCCTTGATTTCGTCAGCCATACCTACCCCTNGACCAGATTGCCCCAGGTCGGTGCGCCGGACGGCCGGATGGTGATGCTCGACGTNACCAGATCTTCCATCGGGAATTCGTCGCCCAGGTTGGTGACGAAGCCACAGAACTGATAGTAGAACTGCTCCGGGTCTTCCATCTGAACCATGCGCCACTCGTACACGACGTCATCATTGACCATCGCGTTGAGTACGAACCACTGGCTCTTGATGAAGTTCATCTCATACGTCACCGGCGACTGCTCGCGCATGACCGACGGGCGATACTTGCGCCACCGGCCGCTCGCGCCGCTGGTCGTCTCCAGCTCGCCGCGGGTGCGCTCCGGGATGCTCAGGTCTTTCGTGCCGCCGACCGTGACCCATTCATCGGTCAACGGGTTCTTGTATTCCAGGACGGCCCCATAGCCGACCAATTCCTCAGGAGGTGTGCAACTCATCTCAATTTCTCCTTAGTCCAGCGCGATAGCCGCGATAAGCACTTCGGCATGTGCCGCCGTGATAGACAGGTTCTTGCCGCCCAGGGATTGCTCCCAGCCGTGCGGCTCGAAGATGCGGCCCCAGATCGCGCCGGCGGCGATGTTCGTGCCGCTGATGTCGCCCTTGCGGCCGTAGGCGTCGAAAGACGATGCCACAGTCACGGCCCGCGGCGTGGCCCCGCTGTTGCGGAGCAGCACCAACACGCGCTTGTTGGGGATGACGATGGTATCCGCGCCGGTCGAGGCGGCCGTCCAGGTCAGGGTGCTCATGGGCGTCGTGTCGGCGCTGCCGACGTATGGCCCGTTAATCTCTTGTACNGTNATCGTNGCCATGTTTCACTTGTCCTTAGACCGGAATCGCCAGTAGTTTGGCGTCCGTGCTTTCTGTGTCCACAACCAGGTCGCGGCCGCCGAGGGACTTCTCCCAGCCGTGCGGCTCAAAGAACATCGCCACCCAGCCCGACGCCGGGATGCTCTGCTGCGTGACGTTCTGCGTCCGGCCGTAAGCGTCGTCACTGCCCTCGACCGTCACCCACTCGGTGTTGACCGCGTCGGTGTTCTGAACAATGAGCAGCGTGCGCCCGCTCGACATCACGATGACGTTCTTGTTCGTCGGATCGCTTTCGGTCATCGTTAGAACCGTGAACTGCGTCGCCGTCTCGCGCACGTATGGCCCGTTGACCTCTTGCTGTGCCAATGCTGTTTCTGCCATCTGTAACTCTCCGTCGCCGCCTATCGGTCGGCGTATAAAATCTCAAAATCCGATATAGCCAGCCGCCGCCGCGTGCTGGCCTGATACACGTCCGGCATGGTGAACGGCTTAATCCGGTACACCCACGCCGGGCAGTCGTCGCCCGGCTCGCTGATCCACACGCGCCGCAGCCCGGCCATGTATTGCTCAATCCGGCCCTGCAGGCGTTTCGCGTCGGCATAGCTGTCGTCAACNACGATGACCTGAATCCGCGCCNTCTTGGTGCGCGTATCGCTTTCACCGGGCGACACGCGCCGGTAAGTCGCGTAGGGCAATGCGGTGTCCGGCGGCGCGGCGTTCTCGAAGATGCGCGTGCTCAGCTCGCCCGAGAACGCGCCCGCCAGCCGCTGCCGGAAACCCAATTCCACCGGGTCGCTCATGATGCCGCCCCTCGAATCAACCCGCGCAGCGTATTGGCTATTGCCTGTAGAATCGTGTCCCGATTCATGTCAATCGCCTCGCGCATGAACGGCTTTTCGCTCTGCCCGATACCCAGCTCGCCGAAGATGGCATATTCCGTTTCTGGCCCGATATGGACCTCCGTGTCGCCCACCATCTCGGCCGCCGTGGTGTTCAGCGTCGCGCCGGTGTCGATGAAGTCGTAATAGATGATGTTTTCCTTGCCCGCCGCTTCGACTACCAACCCGCCGGCCCATAGACCTAGACCAAAGTCAATAGCCGATAAGCCGTCAAGTTTGCCGATAAAATCGCGCAAGTCATCCTCATCTACCCTCATCGAAAAGCCGTCACTCATGGTACATTCCTCGCCCACACGACGATACCGCTAGGCCCCGGCGCGGGTTCCGATACCTGTTCCAGTACAAGCGGCCGCGTGGCCGTGGCCCCATAGGCCGTCGTCACCGTGTAGCGCGAGAGCGCCTTTGCCCGCGCCGCCATGTCATGCGGCAGCCGCAGCCGGTAGTGCGCCACGAACGTGCCCTCGGTGTCCTCGATGAGCTGGCCTTTCGCGCTGTAGTCGACGCCGAGGATGATCGTCTCTTCGACGGCGGCGCTGTTGACCATCTGCCCGCTGTCAGCGTCCTGCGTCGGCGACCACGGCGTGAAGGTGGCGCGGTGTTGCATCGCGCTTTCCTGCGTCCGCTGCATCTCGGCTAGCTCACCACTGGTAAAGGCCAGCATCGGCTCTCCATTCGTCGCTTGCTAACAGGTTCACCGGCTTGTCGTATTCCACCGCCGGCCAGGCGTAGGCGCTCAGGCCCGCCGCCGCGGCACGGTCTTCGGCCGTCTTCCGCATCTTCGTCGCCTGCGCCGCCAGCTGGCTGCGCTGGTAACTGCCCCCGTCGGCCGAGAAGTCGAAGCCCAGCGCCGCCCGCGCTTCCACCCACCGCCACACCACCACGTCGAGCGCCAGCCGCATACTGGGCACATCCGTCGCCGCCAGATCCGCGTCGTCCGGGTCGATGCTCAGCGCGTCCAGCGCCTCGCCCGCCAGCATCTCCAGTGTCGCGCTTGACACGTCAAACGCCGTCACCACGGATTCATGCCGGGCGTCGATGAGGTCAACGGTATCGGTCAGCGCAGTCATGACTAGCCCTCAACCGTCCAGGTTCCGAGAAAACCCTTAACCTGCCACTGGCCGGTCTTGACGCATTGCAGCGTCACCCACTCGCCCACGGCGTCGGCCGTGATGTACTTGCCCGCGGCCTGCTGCGCGCCACTCGACGGGAGCGCAATCGTCTCGGTTCCCGATGGGTCGATGCGGAGTTCTTGCGCGGCCATGACCATGAAGGTCAATTCCACCCCCACAGTCGCCGGTGACAGGGCAAACACGGCCGCGCCGGTTGCGCCTTCATTCGTGAACACGCCGCCGCTGTACGCCTCGCTGATACCGGTCATGCCGTCGGCGTCGACCGTCACCTTGCGCCGCAGGCCCAGCAGCGCTTTGTCGGCGTCCAGGACTACGGCCTTCGATGCGGTCGCGTTGCCGGCCACGCTCAGCCCGTCGAGCAGGTTGACCTCAGCCGCCGAAGCGGTGATGTCGGCCAGCCCGTCGAAGTCGGCCGTCGCCAGTTCTGTCTTGGCGTTGAGCAACTTACTCAACGCCTGAAATGGATACTTGTGTTTCGCCATCTAGAGATTCCCCTTGCGCTTCGCTGCCTTCGGGGTGGCTTCCGGCTTCTCAGGCTCTTCGGCGGGCGGCTCCGGCGACGGTACAGCGGTCGGGATGCTTGCCAGCGCCTGCGCTATGGCCTCCAGCATCAACGTGTACTTCGTCGCCGGGCTGTCCACCCGTTGCGTCGGCTGGACGTACTCGCCGCCCAGCCGCGCCGTTTCCGCTTGAATCGCCTGAATCGCCTTCGCCTGCCTCTCGGCCAGGATCGTGCTATTCATAATCCCTCCAAGTCGCCGGTCTTAGACCGCCAGCGGCGTGGTGTAGCCGGTCGGAATGCTGTACGCGCCGGCCTGGGACGGCTCGAACACGAGCGCACCCACGCGGTTGTAAGCGCCGAACCCGGCGTAGCGGATGAAGCGCCGCTCGAACAGGTTGCCGTCCGGGCTGTGGTTCTCCTGAATCAACCCCTGCAAAGCGGCCGCCGGATACTCACGCATCCGCAGCGGTTTCGTCTCAGCGCCACGCGCCACGGCGATGATGTGCGTCGCCGGCAGGAAGGACCACTCCACGATCCACACGCCGTCCACGTAGCCCAGCACCGCATCGCCGAAACCGCGGCCGGGGATGTTCGACAGCGACGGCGCCATGATGCCGGGGTTGACGTTCGGATCGCTCACGTCAACGAAGTTGGCCAGCCCCATCACCGCGCCGGTCAATGCCGAGGGGACGTAGGCCACATACGGCCCGCCGTTCTCAGGATGCTCGGCCAGCTCCGTGCGGATGGTCGGGAAAGGATTGGTCGCGTCGGCGATNGCCCCGGNCTGCGTCAGGTAGTGGCTATCGGTCGCCCACGTGCCGTTCTGCCGGACGTAGGTCACCGTGTCGCTGTTGGCGAGCGGCTGTACTGTCAGATTGCCCTTCTCTTCGTCGGCGAAGGTCCAGGACGTGTTGTCAAACAGCGCGGCCAGGAAGTGGCGGCGCACCCAGTCGGCATCGCGGCGCAACATCCCCATCGTGTAACGCTGCGCTTCGCCAACGGTCATCAGAGCGCGGGAGACGCGATTGTCGCCCCACGCCGTGCCGCCGCCCTGAATCGGGAAAGCGACATCGTAAAAGCCTTCGTCCTTGACCGGCAGGGGGTTGCCCCACTCATCCAGCGGTTGCAACGTGCCACCGCTGCCGATCTTGTAACGGACGGTGTAGTCAGTCGTGCGCTCGGCCAGTTCGGCCAGGCCCGCGGTGACTTGTCGATTATGTTCCTCAAGACTGCGAGCGATGGCGGTCGAAACGTATTCAACGTTGCCGTCAACTACCCGTTCGTCAGCGAGGTCTTCGTATCCAACAAAACCGAACGTGCTCATCTGTTACCTCGCTTATCCTTACTGCCCATTGAGCCACAGCAGCTTCTGCGCCGTGGTCGCGTCCCAGCCGGGGATAACCCGGCCGACGATGGTGTCTACCGTAGAATCGCCGGCTGCCCCGCCGAAACGTCCATCGGTGTCACTGACATAAATGGGATCGTTGAAGTTCAACGCTTCCCATGCCGCAATCGCGCCAACGTCGACGATGCCCTGGTTGAGAATCGTCACCGCCTCGCCCACGGCGGCCCCGTGGAGTGCAATGCCGCCCGGTGCAATCTCGGCCGCGTTCGTGCCGTTGCCCAGCGCGATCTGCCCGGTCGTGGCGTCAAAGCGGCATCGCTGCCCCTCAAGAATCGTCTCGACGGCCGGGCCGGTGAACTGCTGGATAACCTGTACCGGGTCAGCCTTGGTGAAAACCAAATCTGCCATGTTTACCTCTCGTAATTAAAATGTCCGCACGGCCCGCGCCCGACGTTCTTCGTCGGTCAGACCCTTCATCCCCTGCGCCTGCGGTGTCGGCTGCGTCGCCGCCCGCGCCGGTTGCCCGTTGGCCGCCGGTGGAGGCGCGACAAATGCCGCCAGCGTCTTCGCGTCCTCGGCCAATTCCTCAGCCGTCTCGCCGCGCAAGCGC
>JAACJX010000548.1 GCA_014237545.1 Ardenticatenia bacterium
CACGGCCGTTGCCGTGCCCGCGTTCTCGATCCGGCCGCGGCAGGCCAGCAACTCGGCCGCCTGAGCCGAATCGGCCGCCCGCACGTAGCCCTTGGCATTGGCCGCGCCCAGGTCGCCCACGATCGGGGCGTTCAGCGTCAGGGTCGCCCCGTCGCCGCCCGGCAGGGTCATCGTGCCCTCGGTCATGACGGTCGCCTTGTTGTCCGCTTCCACCTTGATCAGCTTCCCCACCACCGGGTCAGCGTCAGCCGTCAGCTCCACCGTGTCGGCCGCCGAAAAAGTCACCGCCAACCCCACCTGCGCCGAGCCGTTCTCCTCATCCCGGTCAAACGTAATCGTCGAGTTATCGATCTTGTACGTCCGGTAAACGCCCCCAACGCCGATGTTGCTGACATTCGTTCTCTCGCTCATCGTCTAATCCTCCGTAATCTGAATGCCTGCTGTTAACCTTTCACGCCATAAGCCGCCGGCGGAACCACCGGCTTCTGGGCCTTGCTGCCTTCCTCNACCTTGTCGCGCGTCTGCCGGCCGCCTGGGAAGCGCTCGGCCGCCTGCTTGGCGAACGTCTCCTCCACCTTGCGGATGTGCTCCAGCGGAGCGTNGCTNAGCATCNCCCGNTANGTCTCTTCCGGGAACGCNTCGCCCATCNCCCGCACGCCTTCCACCACGGCCCGNTCGATCAGTTCCTCNCGGTAAGCGCGNCCCTGTTCGGCCAGCGGCTGCAACTCCGCCACCTGGCCCAGCGCCCGGTCGCGCTCATCCATTGCCCGCGCCAGCTCCTCTTGCATCCAGCGCACAGACGCCGCCAGGGTCACGCCCTCCGGCGCGGCCGACTCGCTNACGATCTGCCGGATCTCCTCGATGGCNTGCCGCGCNTCGGCTGCCTCGGCTGCCNCGGCCGNGTNGACGCNTTCCTCTTCCACAGTCTCAATGATTTCCTCTTCCATCGTTCCTTCTCCNTCGATCCCCACAGGGGAGATCNCGCTATCGCCCGGGCCACCNTCCGCGCCGNCGCCTGCCTCAACGACNGCGCTCTCTCGCGTGGTCCCTCCGGGCAACTTCACCCGATACTGCCGCTCGATCTGTCGCACCATCGACGGCGACAACCGTCCGGCTTCCGCTTCCTGTTCCGCCTTGAGGATCATGGCTCCCGGCGTGGCCCCGTCGTAAACCAGTGACACCTCCGACAGGCGCGCGTCGTGGATCGTCACGGTGCATATCTCGCGGGNCATCTTCCCGTCGCGCTCGATGTCGTACTCCCAACCGGCGATGTGGTTGCAGGTCGATCCCTGGCCGTAATACGGCTGGTGGCACAGATCGCAAATCCACCGCCCNCCGTAGAAGCCCACCGACACGTCGCGCACCACNCCCGCNTCCACGGCGCGGATGTAATCGTCGGTGCTGGCGAATGAGTGCTTCCCGCCGAAGCGGATGCCCGGCACGATGTAGAACGTACCCACCGCGCGCCCCTCGTCGCCTTCCTCCTCGAATCGGCCGCCGACCGAGTAACCCACGCCCAGCTTGTAGCCGTCGTGGCTGTCCAGCAGCGCTTTGCCNTCGGNCGCGTCCCGCGCGAAGTTCCGCAAGGTGCTCGCGTCCATGTGNGTGTGGTAGGAATCCAGCGCCGTGCTGGAGATCTCGGCTGTGAAGAAATACCAGTCGCNCNNCCCCTCCTCGCCAGCGTCCAGCAGGCCCGCCTCAATTGCGTCGCGGGTCAGAGGCGACTCGCGCCGGCCGATCGGCCGCAATCGCGCCGGCATGGACATCACCCGGCCGGAGTCCTCCCCGGCCGGGTTCGAGGTTTCCACCCTAATCGGGTTCTGATTCGGCTGCTTCATTTCCAGCCCCATGTGAACCTCCCTCAAAACGAAAAACGCCGCTCCCCGGATGGGGAACGGCGTGTCTCAACGTTTCACGTCGCCGCGCGGCCGTTTGCGCCACGCTATATCTTCGGTTGACTACTCACCCATAGGCTAACATATCTCGCCCCTATTCGTCAATATTTAATAATATAAAATAGAGTGAACAGGCGTTCGCCGAGATTGGACCCGGTGCCCGAGGTGAGACTAGTTGTTCTTGCAGGTTAAGTTCGCAGAGAGGTGAGTAATAATAGCATCCTGAGGCAGTGAACATAGTCTCATGGATGGTAAGTTTTTGCGACGCGTTTGTTCATTATTTCAACCAGCTTACGAATATGTCTCCGATCTTCGCTGCCTAATGAGAGATCATCTTGGGGGATTTGATAAGCTCCATCAATCAGCATCTCGACAACCCGATTGAGTAGCTTCCTAATAGTATTTTCTGAATGATGCATGTACTGATAGAGAATCCTAAGGTCGCTCTGCTCGTAGAGTGCAATCTTTGGATGGGCCACGTCAATCCTTCGAAGTTCCATAATTGGTACAAATTCCTCTTCGATTTCCTCGGTTGTATAGCCAATCTTTTTTAGTTCGCGTCTTACATCCTCCTTTGTGTTTTTAGACGTCGCAAATAGAATTTCTAATGTCTTCGCAAAGTTCAGAATTGTCTCCGCCATGAACTCCCAGGATGATTCGCCACTTACCGCAAGTCGAGTCCCTACGTAGAAATATCGAAGTGCGGCCGCTAATCTACGATTCTGAGTTCCCTGAAAGATAGGCATTCGCGTAATTGAATTAGCGAAGCAATCTTCCAATAATTCCTCCTTTTTGGGCCACAGGACAACATTCCACTCAGCTGGTTTCAATTCCCATCTGAATTTGGATTCGCCAAGACTCCCCGCAACTTCGGTTACTATCGGTGGTTCGGCGAATCCTAGATTCAAGAGAGTGGGTAGTATCCACTTGATGGCCATAAGGGTGCCACTCAACTCGGAATCGCCTTCACACAGGAAATCAATCCTCAGATTATTGCCTTGCAAGGAGAAAACATGATTGGGGGTGTTTAGTAATAAGCTTAGAGGCTTCAAGGGCGGATTAGACTGGCCCTGCCACGTGCCGGTATTCACATTTATCGTGATATCTGTCTTGTGACCCTTCACTACGGTTTTCCCAGGTCCGGAATCGACTCCAAATGCATTGAGAGGTGCAAACTTGACCTCTAGCGTTGCTTGATTTGGGAACACAAATGGAACCCCATTAGTCAATCTGAAGATGCGTGTGTGCAGTTGGTAGGTCAGCATGGCAAATATGTTACAGGTAAACGATCTTGTTGTCCTTTCTGGTCGTACCGTGTTTTGGTTATAGAGCACTAACCGGCATGGCTCATATCAATCAAACAGCGTCGGCTGCCCCGCCAGCCGCATCCGCAGTGCCTCCGGGATCGGCTCCGTATGACGGCACTCGGGCCAGTTGGCGCAGCCCAGGAACTGGCTCCCGGTGGCCTTGTTGGTGCGGACCACAAGACGGTCGCCGCAGTCCGGGCACACC
Source organism: Ardenticatenia bacterium (assembly GCA_014237545.1). Classification (GTDB taxonomy): domain Bacteria; phylum Chloroflexota; class Anaerolineae; order Promineifilales; family Promineifilaceae; genus Promineifilum. The sequence continues at coordinate 3,408 of JAACJX010000548.1, forward strand.
TTCTCCGTCGCCTTGCCGTCGGGCAGTTTGCCGGGCGTGGTCGTCATGCTAAAAGCTCCAATCCACTACAACCGTACCGGCCTGAATCGACACGTACAGCCTGATCAACACCGTGATGCCGACCGCCGTCCAGAAGCTCAGCGCCGCCCACCGCAGCCAGTGGTAGACCCGGTAGCGACCGAGCCATCCGTCAAAGAAGCCGTATAGGACGCTGCCGATGCAAATAATGAACCCCACCACTGCGCCCCACAATGCGGGTGACATGCCCAACTGGTAGGATTCAACCGGCGTGTCCGTAGCCAGATACCGCGCCGGGTCGCCCAGGTAGGTGTATCCGGCCAGCGCCGCCCCGGTGAGGAGAATAGCCGCCGCCTGTCGCGGCGTTCCGTGGTCAAAGTACTTCATATCGTCACGCATACCCCAATAGTCGCCGCACCCCTCCGACCACAACGATCAGCACAAAGGCCAGCGCCGCGGCCGTCAGCACCGTCATGACAACGAACCGCCCGCGATACCGGCCGAACAGCAAGAAGGCAAACACCGCGCCGACCACCAGCACCGCCGGAGCGCACGCCGGGACGCCACGGAACCGCAGCGCGTACAGCGTGGCCTCGGCCCGCCCGTACTGCCCGGCCAGGCCGAAGATCGCCGCCTCTATCGCTGCCCAAGCGTTCAACAGTTCCGCCGCGATAACAAAGGTCGCCAGCAGCGCCCCGCCCGTCGCCAGCAGCGCCAGACAGCCAGGTTCTTTGTCAAGGTCGGCCATCACGACGACACCTCCCGCAGGAAGTCCACCCACGACGCGAGAAACGGGAACCGGACGACCCACCACGCCAGCGCCTCCGCCTGCCCGACGGTCTCCAGCACGGCCGCATGAACGACCGCGCCGGCCGTGAACACCGCGGCCGTCAGCGGGAACAGCCACGACCCGGCCAGGCCGAGTCGCGCCAGGACAACCGTGAAGCACCCCGGATTGTCCTCCGCCAGCCACGCCCGATACTTGCGCCGCTCCGCCCGGAAGAAGGTTATAGCCAGCGCCCACGCCACGGCCACCGAGAACAGCATGTAAGCGTGGGGGTAATTGTCAACGAAGTCATCCAGCCGGTTCAGCATCACGCGCCCCCTGCCGCTCCGTCGCGGCCAACTCCAGATAGACTGATACCGCTTCCTCCAGCGCCTCCCGACCCGGCAAGCCACGACCCGACAGCGCCACCGCCAGCGAGTCATCCGCGCCCCGCGCCCACACCACAGCCGCCCGCGCCGTGCCGGCCAGCGCGTACCGCTCTTGCGAAGTCAGCGGACTCCCGTCCGCCCACTTCGCCCAGGCCCTCGCCACGACCGGGAAGCGATGGGCCAACGGCCGCCAGTCCGCCCATACCGCCCCGTCGCTTGCCCGGTAGCGCACCGGCAGATCGTAGGCCCGGACAAGCCAGGGCACGAGATCCCGCCGGGCGATGGCCGCGAAGCGCGACTGGATGCTGGTGCGATACGACCGGCCCATCAGCCGCCCGATGTGGCTCCACGGGACGCCNACCGCCACCGCCAGCACGATGAAGGCATCCCCGGCCGGCGTGCCGCTGCGCTCGAACGTCGTCCCGCCCTTGCCCTTGTAGAAGCGCAGGCCCGGNCGCGTCGCCTTTGACCGCAGCACCCACCAGTTCCCCCACTGCACCGCCGGCAGCCGCCCGGCGTAGATGTAGCGCGTCACGTCGTTGCTATCCACGCCGTGGTACCTGGCCACCTGGCCCGACGTCCACCACTCATCGCCCCAGACGGCCGCCCGGCGCTCGATCAGCCGCGCCAACCGCGCGTCCCGAATACGGCCGTCGCGGATGGCCCTGATGAAGTAAATCCAGTTTTCCGGCCGCAGCGCCCACGCCGTGAACGCCGCTCGCCCGATTCGCCATACCTTGCGCCCGGCCAGCGGCGCGAGTTCCGCTTCCGGCAGCAGCCCGCGGTCGATCCACTTGCAGACCGAGTGCACATCCACGCCCAATACCCTGGCCACACCCTGTGCCGTAAGGTAATCCGGATGCACCATCGGCCCCGGATGCCCCTTGCGCCGCCGGCGAATCCGAATCGATACCGGCGTCCGCCCCAGCCGCTCGGCCAGTTCCTCGTCGCCCAGCACCCCGGCCCACTCCCGCAAAAACGCGTCATCGGCCGGCGACCACCGGTCCGCGTTGCCGCTGCGGAACGCCTCATCACTGCCGGCGGCGATGGCCCGCGACGCCCCGAACTGCCGGACGGCGAGCGTCCCGCTCCGTCCGGCGGCGACGGCCGCTTCCATGACGACTGTGTCCAACAAACCTTCCAGGTCGAATTCCATCATGACCGCTCTCCGTAGATAGCCGCTATTGCCCCCAGTGTCACCGCCGCCGCGTCACCCTTGCTGACCCGNCGCAGCAGCGGATGCTCCGGCCGGTGATACCGCAGATACGCCCGGCACACCCCGGCCAGGATCGCCCGCTCGTAGCGGCTCAGCTTCATCCCCGNTTCCAGCCGCGCCCACGCCCGCGCCAGCGCCGGGAAGCGATCGGCGCGCGCCCGCCAGTCCGCCCAGGTCGCGCCGTCGCGAAATTCCACCGGAAGCCTGTTGGTCCGGACGATCCACGGGATAAGNCCNTGGGCGCGAATGGCTTCATGGCGCGTGACGATTCCGCTCTCGGACAGACGGCCGCCCGTCATCCGGGCCACGTGCGCCGGCGGCAAACCGACCGCCGTCGCCAGCACGATGAAGGCGTCCATCCGCGCAGTGCCCCGGTGCGGCAGTTGNCCGTCGGCCCACCGGAATACCCTCAGCCGCGTCGCATCCGACCGCTTCACCCACCAGTTGCCCCACTTCACCGCCGGCAATCGGCCGCCCCGGATGTACTTGTTGATCAGCTCGTGGTCGGCCCCGTGATGCCGCGCCACCTCGCCGATGCTCCACCACTCATCAGGTCGTCCGTCCTCGGCGACCCACGTCTCCGCCCGCCGCGCGATGAGCCGCCGCAGTCGTTCGTCGGTGATGCGCTCAGGGTTCCGCACCGAGCGTAGGATGTAGACCCAGTTNTCCGGCCNCGTCGCCCAGGCGTAGAACGCCGTCCGGCGCATNCGCCAGACGACCATCTCCGGCACCGGCATCCGCTCCGCCGGCAGCAGCCCGCGCTCGATGAGCCGGAGGATCGCGTGTGAATCCAGACCCAGCGCGTCAGCCATCCCCTGGCCGGACACATACTCCGGGTGCTTGCGCGGCGTCGGCAACCCCCGCAGGTACTGCCGGCTGTTGATGCCCATCGCCGTGCGGCCGAGCCGCGCCGCGATCTCCGCCGCCCCCAGGTGGCCCGACCACGCCGCCAGCAGCGCGTCGTCCTCCGGCGACCAGCGGTTGGCGCTGCCCGTGCCNCTGCCGGCCGCNGTCGCNCCAGCCACCCGCGCCGCGCCGAACTGCCGCGCCGCCAGAGACGGGTCCCGCCCCGCCGCCAGAGCGCCCTCCATGACGGCCGCGTCGAGCAACGTGTCGAGGAGGTCTTCCGACTGGTCCGCCAGGCCAAAGTCGCTCATGACCTGACCTTCTCCGTCTGGATCAGCGCCCGCAGCATCTTCACCCCCGGACAATTCCGACAAATATCCGGCAGCGCCGGACCGTCCCGCTTCTGGCACTCGGCGCACACGGCCGCCGCCTCCGCCTCCACGATCTCCCACGACGGCGTGTANTCCGCCTTCGGCCGCCAGTGGCACTGTCGGCACATCGCGTCGGCCGCGTCGCGCACGCCCCGCCCTATCTTCGGCGCGCTCCCGTTGGCGTGGGCCGGTATCCCCGGAGCGCCGTGCCGCACCATCGGCACCGGGTGCGACGGCTCCCGGAGGCGTGCCCCCTTCGTCNTTTGCTGCTCGGCCAGCTTCTCCGCCGCCCGCTCCGCAGCCGNCACGCAGCCCTTCAGCGACAACGCCTTCGCAGCCATCTTCTCCGCCAGCGGCACGCGCACCTCCGGTGTCAGCTTCCGCAGCGCCGAGGCCAACGTCTCCGAACGCGGCAGGTGGCCGGCGGCGACGAGCTTCTGAATCTCCGGCTCCATCTCCAGCCACGCCAGCCGCCCGGAGATCGTCGCCTGCGCCCGGCCAGTCTCGCGGGCGATCCGCATCACGCCCCAGCCCATGTCGACGAGGCGCTTGTAAACCTGAGCCTCGTCGATGGGGTTAAGGTCTTCCCGGTACAGGTTCTCCAGCAACCCGCGCACCAGCGCCGTCTCGTCGTCCCGCGCCGGCGCGACGATGGCCGGGATCGTCTCCCGCCCCGCCAGCTTCGAAGCCCGCCAGCGCCGCTCTCCGTGGTGCAGACGATAGCGGCCGTCCGGCAGCGCCTCCACCTCGATGGCCTGGATCACCCCGTGGGCCTTGATGCTTTCCGCCAGCTCCGTCAGCGACTCCGGCGGGAACGCCGTCCGCGGCTGGTCCGGGTTGCGCTCGATCAACTCTACAGGTATGTCTCGATATTCCATGTCCACTCTATCCTCCGTTCGCCGGCTTCTCCCGCAGCTCGTTCATTGTGCCTCCAGCCCCAGCGGCAGCTCCGGGTGGCCTTCCAGCCGCGCCACGTCGGCCGCGCCGGTCACTTCCCGCNCCATCNCCTCGAACGTCTCGCTCCCGGTCACGAAGACCCGGCTTTCGTCGCCCGCGTCCAGCAGGAAGCGCACCACCCGGCGGCCGTCNNGCCCGCGNACGTAGTCGTGGTCGATGTCGAAGTCCGGCCACTCCGCGCCCACCGCCCCGTAGGCCGCCCACGTCGCGTCCTCGGCCTGGANCGTCATCCCGATATCCCGCGGCCGGCCGTTGACCCGGCCGCCGATCTCAACCCGCCACCACTTCATGATCTGCCTCCCGTCGTAACTCGTCCGCGTCCATCCCGGCCACGGCCCGCGCCAGCGCCGCCTCGCTCCCGGCCCACGCCGGCCGCCACGCCGCCGCCGCGCCCAGCGTCAACATGCGCGGGAACAGCATCGGCCCCTCGACAATCCAGCGGTCCCGACCCGCGCCCAGCGTCGCGNTGATGACGATCTGAACCTGCTCGCCCGGCTCCGGCAGCCCGGCCGGGAGCGGCGTCCCCACGGCCGCCCGGACCTCCCGCCGCTGCCAGTCCCGCTCCACCCGCAAATAAGCCAGCGTCGCATAGCTGTCGGTGTCCATCCGGCCGCCGTCCCGCGCCTCGCGCAGCAGCCGCCGGCACGTCTCCCGCACCTCATCCTCGCCCANCAGCGCNACGAGGTGATCGATCACCGCGTCGGTCAACATGAATACCAGCCCGTTGTTGTCTTCCATTAACCTGTCTCCGTTGGTTCCCGCCGCACGGCCGTCGGCGAACAGGAGTTCGCTCTGCGCCGGGCAGCGGGTCTTGTCTCAGAACGGGTCGCTCTCAGCCCCGGCGCGGGCGCNGGCGCGAGCCGGCACAACAACCCGCGCCACATCTGATCCCCACTCCAGCCCGGCCCCGTAGTCGCTCCATAGCGGCTCGGCCGGGAACTCGCGCAGCGCCCGCCGCGCCGCGGCGATCCAGTCTTCGTACTCCGGCAGATAGAAGAACTTGTCGNCGTCGATCCGCGCCNGAGCGAACAACCCCGGCTGCTCTGACGGCCGCACCGTCACCGGCTCNCTGAAGCCGACCAGGTGGCGGAATGTCCACTCCCGGACNCGGCCGTCTTCCACGACCAGGAACGTCCGGTCGTCGCTGCCGGCGACGATGCCNACCGCCCACACCCGGCGCGTCTCCAGATACGGCCCGTAGTCGTCATCAGCCGCGACCACGGCGTACTCGACCTCCATTACGTCNTGCTTCACGTCCTCCAGGTCTTCCCGCAGCCCGGCGATGACCTCCGCGTTATGAGCCCGNACGGCCGTGCACTCGTCGGCCCACGCCTCCAGCGCTTCCCGNAACCGCTCCACCGCCGCGGAACGCACGAACGCCTTCTCGGCCTGATCATCGTGCCATGCCCCCAGCGCCTCCAGCGACGTATTCAGCAGCGCGTCCCACTCGGCCGCCCGCTCCGGGGCCAGGTGAACCAGTTCCACGTGCGCCTGCCGCAAACGCCCCTCGTCGTCGGAGCAGCCCACGTCGCGCGGCGTCGCCAGATACTCTTGGTAGGAACCAACCCGCTTCGCCACTTCCTCGTCGTGGGCCCGGTGCGCGTCCAGCAGGAATTGCGACAGCGCCGGGCTGTAGTCGGCCGTCGCCGCGTAGACGCTGCCCAACCCCGTGAAGCTGAAGCTGTAGCCGGGTTCCCGCTCGCCGACGCCCATCGTCCAGTCGATCCGCCACGCCCGCGGCCGGATCCGCCACACNGNATGGCCGTTGGCGTCCCACCACGGCTCCGCAATCTCAAAGTCGTCGGCCATCTCGCCGAGCCACGNCCGGAAGGCCGNGTCGCGCTGGGCCANGTCGGCCGCGTCGGCCCGCCGCTTCGCCGCCCGCTCGGCCTCGTTCTTGGCCCGCGCCTCGTNCCTCTCCCGCTCCGCCTTGTTCAACAGTTCCTGCAGTCTCATGGTCATCTCTCCTCTAACTTATCCGCGGCCGTTCCTGGCCGCGCCAAATGTCTCTCCCTACTTCCTCGTCCTCACCTGCANCAGCCGCGGCATCTGCANCTCGTGCGCCGCCACNTGCGCCAGCCTTACCGCCTCCCGCAGGTCTCCGCGAACGGCCGACAACCGAACCATGTCCGCGCCCGGCGCGAACCGCAGCTTGCCCCACACCTCATACTCGAACTCATCGGTCATGCCGATGGCCACGCCCTCGCATGCCATGAGCAGCTCTCCGAGCCGGTACTCCAGCGCATACGCCTCCTCAAACTCCGCCCGACCCGCATCGGCCGTTTGAACTCCTCTCGGCTTCACTTTCTTCATATCTTTCGCCATCCTAAAAAGGATCTCCGCCTTCCGGCTCGCCCTCGACCATCCCCACCAACTCATCCAGAAACGCCCGCGGCGACGTCGGTGTTCCCGTCCACGGATTGCGGAAGAGAAGCGCCCGCCAGAACTCCACCGCCTGCTCGCCCCGGTACAGCCGCCGCGCCGTTACCCCCGGCATACTCATCTCAACAACCGGTAACTTCGCCCCGTTGAAGGTCTGCAAATCGAGCTTGTACGTAATGCCCGTGTCGATATTGTGGATCGTCGCTTCCCGCGACTCGGGATCATCATTGTGCGTGTAAAAAAGCATGATCTCTCTCCTAAAATGCCAGCAAATAATCCTTGATTGCTTCCGCCGGAATCTCTTCTGCGTACCCCACGGCACAGCCACGGCCGCAAATCGGGCAAAGCTGGGGCGCTTCCTTGCGGTCCTTCAACCGTCGCTCCAACCCCCGGTCGCCGTGCCACAGTCGCGCCACCTGGAAGCGGATACCGCGTTCCCTGGCCACCTGCGTGATCCGCGCCCCGTGGCCGGTTTCATGCGCCTGGATTCGCGCCGCCAGATCGGCCGCATAGCCGATATAGTGCTGGCACGTATGCCTCCCCGGCGCGATCGGTTTCTCAAAATGCAGCAGGTACACAAATCCCGACATGGTCTTGCCTCGCCCCTNTCGCGACTATCGCCCCGCGGCCGCCAGAGCCGTCAGGTCAATCGTCGCCCAACCGTTGCCCGCCTTCACCAGCAACATCCCATCGTCGCGCACTTCCAGGATCAGGTCTTCCAGCTCCCGGCCGCGCCGCATCCCGCTCCACTCCCGGTCGCCCAGCAGCAGGCCGTCGCCCAGCCCCACCGCCGCCGAGCTGTCCCCCGCCTCCTCCACCAGCCACGCCTGCACCCCCGGCGACGTCACTTCGATGTTCGCGCCCAGCACCCGGAACGCGCCCGACCGCCGGATCGCCCGCCGGATCACCTCCTGCGAACTCACCAGGGCATATAGCGCCTTCACCACCGACCACCCATCGAACGCGATCACCGCCTGGGCCTCGCCCGGCTCCTCGTCTTCCCAATCGGCCAACACCGCCACGGCCGTTTCCATCTGCCTGCAACAGGTCGCCATGATCATTCCTCCTCATCATCCTCAAAATCGTCGCCCGTCTCGATCGTCACGCTGACCGTATACTCCCCCTCCGTCCGCGAGGTTCCCGGATACAACCCGTCGCCCCACTGCGTGCTCGACACCAGCCCNGCCAGCCCGCCTTCNAGCCGGAANGGCCTGGCNAAATAGCACCCGCCGTGCCGCGGCGTCTCGAACGAACGGATGCACGCCGCCCAATANCCCGGGNCCGGATTGGGTGACTTGTCCCATTCCGGGTCGTCGAGCGGAATATTGCCCTCCAGTACGTAGCACAAATCCCCCACCCAGAACTCCGTATCTTCCAGAACCGGCACCGCGCCGTTCAGGTCGGCCGTGATGGTGATTTGGCCGTCGTTGTAGTGCAGGTTCAAATAGCGGCCGCCCTGCACCTTGATCACCATCCCGCCCTCCGGCCACCCCTCGTCGCCGCGTTGCATCGCCGATACCGGGATCACGCCAATCATGCCTGCGTCCACCGGAAAATCTTTCTTCATCGTTGACCTCTCTGAAAATAAGGGTGAGGCTTCCGCGACTCAGGCCGCGGAGGCCTCGACCAGTTCCGCNAGGCGCAATTGCGCCCGCATCATTTCCACGTCCAGCCGCGCCACTTCCAGCGCGGTCTTCGCCCGGCGCGCTTCCGCCTCGCACTCCTCAACCCAATCGAACTTCTCTTCCAGCAACTGGCGCGCTTTGGCTTCGCGCTCCGCCTCGTTCTTGCCGGCGATCTCGCCCGTCATCAGCATCGACAGGCGCATGGCCTCCAGCGCNTTCTTGGCCAGGAGAGCCGCCTCGCCCGCCTCATAGGCGTTGATGACCGCCGCCTTCAACGCCTCGTATGCCACTCCAATCGTCTCTTTCGTCATGTCCAACATGGTCTTGTCTCCTTGATTTCTACCGCTTGCGCTTTTGCGTCTGCCGCCAAACCTCGTGCATCGCTTCGAGGTTGTCATCCAGCAGCCGGTAATCCTGCTCCGAAACGTGCTTCTCGCTGCCGTCATCCAGGATCACCCGATACCCCAGGCTGGGCCCCCAGGCGATCGCCGAAACCTGCGCCGCGTCGATCGTTTTGTCTTCCAGCTTTTGGTTGATTTCCTCGTAAATCGTCATGGTGTTGTCTCTTATCTAATTCAATATTATTAAATAATATTTAATAGAAGTATAACGAATTCGGCCTCTAAAGTCAAGCACCATTCCTGANTTGAAACCGATTGTGGAGAGGGGAATTCGGCCGTTTGCGCGCCAACATTCGGCCGAATTAACCCGCGCTTGCCGCCGCTGACCCGGGCGGCGCGGGGGTGGGGGAGCTGCTTACGGGTTCGCTGCCAGCCACCGNGCGGCCTGCTCCACGAACGACGCCAGTTCCGCCCGGCCGGTGCGGTTCACCACGTACCGCCGGATCGTCTCCGGTGGGGCGCCGGCTGCCACCGCCGTGGCGACGGCCGTCGCCAGCTTGTCGTTCGTATCCGCCAGCCGCCGCCAGGCCCAGTAATCCAGCGCCTCGCCCACNGGCTCCAGNGCCTCCACCAGCGCCGCCCGGCCNAGGCCTTCCATCACTGACCCAGGTGCTCCAGCTTGTGCGGCCGTTCGGCGTTCTGGATCACCAGCTCCCGCGTCTTGTCCGGCCTCACGATCAGCTGGACGTCGTAGACGCCCGGCTCCTTCAACATCGCCAGCCGCAGCGCCGCCTTCCACGCCCANTCTGCCAGCCCGCCCGGCANCCGCTGCTTCGTCGTCTCCGCCGCCCTTCCTTCCATGTCGTTTCCCCTTAGGCCGGTCGTCGCTGCTCATTGCCCTTCGGTCCCTTGGCGCGTGGGTCCTCGTCCTGCTTGATGCGCTTGACGATGTCCACCACGTTCCCTTCCCCGTCGCGGTATATCTCCGTTCGCACCCCGTTCTGCTCGATCACTTCCGAGGGCTTTTCGCNGTCATGCTTCGTCTTCTTCGTCATACTGTTCATCTCCCCAAATTACGCTCGAATTCACGCCGATCGATACTCCGCCCTGATTCATCAAATCGATACTGAAGCTCATCGTCATCCCCGTGTTCATCGGGAACGACACCGTCAGTTGCCGCCATCGCCGCACGCGGCCGTTAGCGTCCACTTCCTGCTCCACGACCGCATAGCCGTGGAGCAAGCTGATCTCCGAACGCCCTTCCTGTTCATTTTCGTCCATATCTCTCCTAGTCGTTCAACAAGCCCAGCGCGAACCCGGTCCAGATCAGCGCCGGCTTTACCCAGCCATCGGTAAGGGGCGAGTACCAGCACCGGCACTTTGGATGCAGCGGGATCTGCCCCGCGCTTGGAATCCCCCGCATCGGGTGGAAGACGCCGCCCAATTCATACTCCGTCCCGCACAGCGCCGGGCATTGCCCGTTGCACCGCTGCTCGACGTCGAGCGCGCACTCGTGCCGCACTCCCCGGATGCCGTTGCCGGCAAACGCCCACACCATCCCCCAGCGCGTCGTTCTCACCGACTCCGTCGCCGCGATCCGGGCCGAGCGGATGACGGTTCGCCCCAGCACCCACGCGCTCAGCGCCGGCAGCATGTCGGCCACCGACAGACCCGCCTCGCGCTGCTTGTCCACAACGCGGCCGATCTCCTCCGCCGTCGTCACCGCCACCGACAACNCCGCCGNCCGCCGCGCCGACGTCAGCCGCGCCACGTGCGCTTCCAGNACCNCNTCGATGTGCTCNTCGCTCAACTCGAACAGGNCCGGCAGNCCCAGCNCGTCCAGNCCCATCTGCCCGCCGATCTCGAACCCCTGCCGCGCGTACCGCGCCAGCGCCGACCGCGCCGGCTCCAGCGTGTCCGGCCGCTCGCGGTAGAACGCCAGAACCGACCGCGCAATCTCATCGCGGTCCTGCGCCGCCAGCGTCGCCAGGTTGGCCTCAATCGGCCGCCGGNACATCTCGGCCAGCGCCGGCCGCATGGCCCGCGNCAGGCTGCTCTCAAGCAGCAGCTCCCCGGCCGTCGGCCCGTCCGCCAGGGAGCGCGTACCCGCCAGCGGCAGCCCCGCCGTCAGCGCCCGGTGATACCGCGCCGCGGCCTGAAGAGCGCTGGTCATTCTTCCCGCTTCCCGCGGGTAGCCGGCCCCACGCTCTCGCGCTTCCCGCGCGCGATCGGCCGCAACCGGTCTTCGAGATTGAGCAGGAACCCCGGGGTGATCATTCCCACCAGCAGCGAGAACATCGTCGCCGCGAACCATGCCCCGGCCGGTGGCATCTCGTCCGTGATCAGTGGCCACCACATCGCCAACAGAAAGCCGCCCCACGCCATCACCGCGATTACATTCGCCGCTACTTTCATTCCNCTTCATCCTCCACTTCATAAACNGCCGCGCCGTCGANCAGCGCCCTGGCTTCATTTTCGCCGATAATCCGATTGATCGCCCGGTCGGCCGCCCGGTACAATTCGTCCAGGTCATCCGCCCGCGCCTTTTCTTTCCGCAACGCCGCNCGTAGCGCGTCGTTATCCCGGTTNGCCTTGTCCAGCGCCCGCTGGGTCGCGTCCCGCTGCGCCCGGGTCATCGCCAGGTCGCCGCGCAGGGCGATCAGCTTCTCCCGCAGCGCCTCCGGCTCGATCTCTTCGGCCGTGGCATCAGCGACTGGCGGCCGAATCCCCAGCCGCGCCATCCGCACCGTTTCCCTGCTCATCGCCTTCCCCCGCGGAGGCGCGTCCGCATCGTCATCGCCGGATGCCGCCCGGCCGCCACCGCGTCCACCGGCCGTGCGGGGCGAACCGCCGGCGTCCGCGGCCGTCTTTGCCACGGAAAAGGCTCCGCCTCTCCATCCTCTTTCACCAGTCCGATCGCCTCGGCCAGCGCCTCGAAGCGCCCACCCGCGGCCGCCAGCGCCGCGGCGAACTGCTCCAGTGCCGGCTCCAGCGCCTTCCAGACCGCTTTAATGNACTCGGCCGCCCATGCCTGCACGGCCGCCCGCAACCGCTCCAGCCAACCGGCTCGCTCGTCCANTTCCTCCAGGTATGCGACCAGCGCCGCCTGNAGCTCCCGGCCAAGCGCCACTCGCGCTTCGGCCAGNGCCGCCCGCTCCTCCGGCGTCGGTTCCCAATGGCGCGCCGCCGGCGACAGCGCCATGCCTAACATCTCCTGCCTGACCTTGTCTCTAACCTCATCCGAATCGTACATAGCTCTATCCGTTCCTTTGCTTATGCCCTACGCGTAATTAATCCCCTATCAACCCCTCCAGCGCCTCCCTGGCCGCTTCCATCTCCGCAAACAGCGCGCGCCGCCAGTCCTCTCGCTCTTCCATCTTTTCAGCCATCAATGCCATCCGCCGCGCCGGGTTCGGGTCCGAAAGCGCCGGATAACTCAGCACCGGCCGCCCGCGCAACTCCTGCCCGGTCTCCGCCACGCTCAAATCCACGATATCCGCGCCGCCCACAATATCGATCACCCGCGGTTGCGGCAGGTCGGCCGCGTGCCCGGTCACTTCCAGCGCCGCCTCTTCCTGGCTGATCCACCCCGCCAGGTACTTCTGCTTGGCGTTTTCAATAACGGCCGCCTCCGTCTGCGCGTCCCGCAGCGCCTCGCTCGCCCGCAGCTCCGCGAACCGGAAAACCACCACCGACCGCTGNCCCTGCATCTGCAAGGCGAGNGTCAGCAAGTGCTCGATCATCTGCTCCGCCAGGTGCTGCAAGGCCTTGATGCCCGCCACGTGGATTTCCCACTGCCGGTTGGCGTGCGTCTCGCTCACCGCCTCGTTGCTGCCCATCAGCAGCGGCATCGTCTTCAGGCCCCGGATGGCCATGCGCTCCACCGCCCGGATGAGGGAGTCCACCGCCCCCAGGCTCGANGCGTCCACCGCCCCCACCGGCCGGTTCACCTGCACCACGTCCGTATGCACGTAGGCATCGTCCGGCTGAAGCTGGGCGTACATCGTCGCGATGTCTTCGATTACCCCCTCGACCCACTTCTGCTGCTTCTCCGGGTCGTCTTCCATCTCCGCCGGCATCGACTCGGCCAGTTGGGCCAGCTTCACCTCCAGGTCCAGCCGCGGGTATCCCTGCTGGGCCACTACCCGCCGCAGGTCGTGGAGNAGCGACAGCAGGAACAGNGAGGAGAATATCGCCGGCGTCACCAGCGAGCGGCCGTAGGGGGCTTCCCCCGGAACCGGGTCCACCGGCACGTAGCGCACCGTCGGNGCGTCGATCGGCCGGAACTGGTTGGCCACCGTTTGCCCCAGTTGCCACACGGGCCCCAGCACCGGGTCGTCCACCTCGCGAAACTCGGCCGCGTGCGGGTCGATGGCCACCAGGTCTACCGGCCGCCGCCCCTGGGGGTCCGCCACCAGCTCCCCAAAGAAAGCGCCGCGCAGGAACGCCGTCATGAAGAACATGTTCCACACCACATCCGGCGCGCCGTGCCGCTCGCCGAGCGCCTTGATAAACTCGTCCAGCCTGGCCTTGCCGGCCTTGTCCTCGGTTCCCGTTCCCGGCCGCAGCGCCCTGGCTTCCCAACCCGGATTGCAAAACCGGATGAAGTGCCATAGGGCCCCGCTGACTTCCGGCGACAGATCCGCCATCATCTGCACCAGGTCGGCCGTGCCGATGCGGTCCAGCGTCTGCGCGTCCAGATTCAGCGCCCGCCAGTCCACCTCGCGATCCGGCCGCACCGCGACGCCCCACAGCGCGTCGNAAGCTCCGCCTTGCACGCCGCCGTTGTGCGTCACCCGCGCCCTCCCGCCCGCCAGCGACCTGGCCGACACGCTAACCCGCCGCGGCCCGCCCGGCTGCTCGGCCGGCGAATTGAAAAACCACCCCACTCGTTGCCCTATCGTTGCCATGCTCTTGCCCTCGCTCACTCGTCNTCTGTTCCCTTACCAACCCTTCGTTCCCCGGCCGACGGCCATACCCAGTGTNCGCGTCTTNGTCGCCTGGCCTGCCACCCAGCAATAGTTCTCTGCGTGGGCGTAATGATCCGGCGTTTCCGCCACGTATCGCGCCNCGCCCGTTCCGATTCGGCCGCCTTCCTCGATCACCCGCACCAGTGCCGTCATGTGCCGGTAATAGTCNCCGTCGCCGATGCCCCTCGCCCCGGCCGGCAGGGTGTTCTCCTGCACCACCTCCGAGAACCCCTCCAGCATTGCGTCAAGCGCCCTCGTCCGGTCGACCAGCACCGTCCCGTTCTTCTGGTCGTAGCGCATCGCTCCCTCNTCCTTGCTGCCCTCCGTGTAATAGGCCAGCCACACCAGCCCGTCCGGAAAATCCGCCTGCAGCGCCCGCGCCATTCGCGTCTCCGGCATGGCATCGATGACCACTCGCTTCGGCCGGTATTGCCGGATGAGGCGGCCCAGTTCCTCAAACGTTGCCACCTCGCCCGCGAACCGCTGCGGCCGCTCGCCGTCCGAATTCAGCGGCCCGCGAACCACCACGTGCAGCACGCTGCCCACGTCCACGCCCATCACCGGCCGCTCACCCCTGACCGGCCCGTGGCCGTAATCGCGGCGGCAGCCGTCCAGGATNTCCTCNGTGAGTTGCCCGCCCCGCGGCTTATAGGGGAGGCCCAAATCCTGGTTGTAACACTCCTTGCGGATCGTCTCGTCCGTCTTCCGCAATTGCGCCAGGATCGCTNCCAGATCGGCCGTCCCCGAGAACAGCTTGCTCAGGTGGAACCCGGCGATTGACCGCTCCGGATAAGCCGCCACCCACTCCCCACGCCCCANCCGGTTCAGCTGCCGGCCGCACTTGNGGCACGCCGCCCAGGCCTGTCCNTCNTTNATCCCGTGCCAGGCTACCGGCCGCTCCAGCTCGTCCCACTCGCTGACCACGCTCTGGATGGTCAGNGGNTGNCGCTCCCCACACCGCTCGCAGCGCACGAACCACTCCCGCTGNTCCGATTCCAGATACCGGGCGTGGATGCCCCGGCCAGTGTAGGTCGGNGTCGAGATGTCCANCCGGCCGGCGATGGCGCTGTGGCCCAACCGTTTCACGCCGATGACCGGCGCCCGCGGGTCCATCTCGTCCAGCTCGTCGAAGATCACCTTGTCCGCGTCCACCGACTTCAACTGCGGCGCGTTGCCGCTCGGCGACACCTGCGCCCCGCGCAGATACAGGAACCGGTCGCGCACGCGCTTGAGCGTCACCCGGTCCGCGCCGCGCTTCTCGGCCGACCCGCCGGAGATCACCAGCTTGCTCAGGTACGGGCTGGCCTCCAGCGCGGGATTGATGCGCGCCGAAGAGAAGTCGCTCACGTGTCCCTCCGTCGGGAACACGTATAGCACCGTCGCCCGCTCCTGATCGCAGGCATGCAACGCATAACTCACCGCATACTCGCTCGCGCCCATCTGGCTCGCCTTGAAAATAACCATCTCCCGNGCCCGGCAGTTATAGATGTCCACCAGGTANAGATGCTGCGTCAGATCGAANAACTGCCCCGGCCGCAGCCAGCACCTGTGCACGGCCGACCAGGACAACAAATCCATNCGCCCGTCAACCAGACCGTCCGTCGCGCGCCGGCGNTGCTTCTCAATCTGCGCCAGCGCCAGCCGCTGCCGAGAGGTTTCTGATGATTGCATCCAGACTCTCTTCATCCAGCCCGGACAAATCCGCCGCCACTTGCAGCGGAGCCGGCGTCGTCAACGCCACCTCCTGCCGGTACAGCCCCAGCAGCTT
>JAACJX010000057.1 GCA_014237545.1 Ardenticatenia bacterium
AAGTCGCTGGCCACGCTGGAAGAGCGCCTGCTGTCGCGCTTCGAGTGGGGATTGACGGCCGACGTCCAGCCGCCCGACGAAGAGACGCGCCGGGCCATATTGCTGGCCAAGGCCGAGGACCTCAACTGCTTCGTGCCCGACGACGTGATCGAGTTCATCGCTCACAACTCACGCCAGAACATCCGCGAGCTGGAAGGCGCGCTGAACAAGGTCGTCGCTTACGCCAATCTGACGGATCGGCCCATCGACCTGGAGCTGGTGAACCTGGCCCTGGCCGATACGTTGCGCCGTCCGGAGCGAATCAGCGTGGAGCAGATCATCGACATCGTCTGCCGCTACTATAACCTCACGTGGGAAGCCATCACCAGCAGCAGCCGCAAGAGTACCATCGCCCACCCGCGACAGGTCGCGATGTACCTGGCGCGCACGGAGACCGACGCCTCCTTGCCGCAGANCGGGGCGCAGATGGGGCCGCGCGACCACACGACGGTCCTGCACGGCTCAGAGAAGATCAAAGCCCTGGTGGACACCGACCCGCAACTGCGGCGCGACTTGCTGGAGATCAAGGCTATGCTCTACGAGCGGGCGGCGGTGATCACGCATTAAGCACCCGCCGACGGCCGACGGCTGACCGCAGCCAAGAACCGACTGCCGCCCGTTTCTTTCAGGAACAGGCGGCAGTTTTTTGTGGGAATCACTCCGGTAGAAGTACACAGGCGGGGATTTGTGAGNATTAGGATTATNGGCGCGAGGGGCGCGTGATTGTTACCGGGTACTGCCACGGTTATAGTGGCTGTACCCATGAATCGAGAAGAATGACCGCGATTGTGCGCCAAATCAATGATGTGGCCTTACCCAAGCGCAGACCAACACGGCCTGCAGCCTAGCGCGAAAGCGTAATGATCCCTTTCTCCAGGGCTGTGGTCACGGCCGCAGTGCGGTCATCCACGCCCAGCTTGCCGTAAATATGAATAAGGTGGGTCTTGACCGTCGCCGTGCTGATGTGGAGNGTTTTGCCGATTTCCTTGTTGTTTGCTCCTTTNGCCACCAATTGCAGCACTTCTATCTCGCGGGCGCTCAAGGATTCTTCGGCCGGGGCGCGCATGCGGATCATGAGGCGAGCGGCCACAGCCGGGGCCAGAACGGAGTCACCGCCGGCCGCGGCGCGTATGGCGCGGAACAGCTCCTCGCGGGGGGCATCTTTCAGCAAGTAGCTGGTAGCCCCCGCTTCGATAGCGCGCAGGATATCGGCGTCCGAATCGAAGGTGGTCAGGACGATGATGCGGGACGATGGCTGTTGGGCTCTGATCGCCTCAATTGCGCCTACTCCATCCAGCCTGGGCATTCGCAGATCCATCAGGGTGACGTCGGGAGCCAGAGCGCCGTGCATCTTGACGGCCGTTTCGCCATCAGCAGCCAGGCCTATGATCTCGAAATCGGACTGGGCGGCTAACATACCGGATAGCCCTTCCAGGACAACCGGGTGATCATCTGCAATCAAAATGCGGATCTTGTTCATAAGTAATCATTAAATCTGCCGACTTTGGCGTAGTTGACAGCGCTCCTTAGCTAAAAACAGGGATAGAGACAACAACCGTCGTGCCCTCGCCCGGTTCGCTTTCCANGGTNACTGAGCCGCCACATTGTTCGGCCCGTTCGCGCATCGCCTGCAAGCCGTAGCCGCCGGACAGGGGCGACGCCGCGGCCCCGGCGAAATCCGCCGCTCCGGCGCCCACCGCTCCGGCGCCCNCGCCATTATCCTGNACGTCCAGCACAACCACGTCATCGANATACGAGAGGGTGNCCTGCACGGCCGTGGCCTGGGCATGTTTGCGAATATTAGCCAGCGCTTCCTGAGTCGCTCGCAGCAGCGTCACTTCGATATCGGGATGTAGGGGGATAGGGTCGCCGGTGGTGGTCGTGGTCAAGGGAATGCCGGTTTCTTCCTGCCAACGGACGGCCGTCCGTTCGATCGCATCCGGCAGNGATCGCTGATCCAGTGATTGCGGTCGCAAAGCNTNTACCACCCGGCGCGCCTGTTCCAGGCTGGTCCGGGCTGTCTCGCGGGCCCGGTCAAGATGCTTGATGTAGTGTGACCAGATCATCAGGCAGCGCCTGATCCGCCGCTTCCAGGTGCATGACGATACTCGTGAACCCCTGGGCGAGCGTATCATGGATATCTCGCGCCAGCCGCTGGCGTTCTTCCAGAACCCCCGCGCGCCGTTCCGCGGCNGCCAACTCCGNCTGCGNNGCTTCCAGCTGTTCAATNAGCNGNCGACGCNGCGNGCTCTGCCCAATAATGGCCGTGATCCATACGCCGAGGNNNATNGCGCCCAGAGCCGTGAAGAGGAACACCCAGATGGTGGGGTTGGCCAGCGAGAACGCTGCGCCGGCATCGGCCAACTGCTCGTAAATGATAGATCCCGTCAGAATGAGGACGGCAATCACGCCATAGCGGAGGGGCAGGTGGCGGAAAATCAGGCCGAATAGACCGAAGAGGGTGAAGTAATAGGCAGGGGATAAATTGACCAACACGAACCAGAGAACAATGACGCCAATGATAACGATGAAGGGGAAGATGGCGTGGTTATCGAAAACATCCGATTTTCTGTAGGCCAGCTTCAAACCGCCCCAATGCCAGAGCAGCAAGACCCCCGTCAGCAAGAACATCACCCCGATCGGAGCTAAAAGGTCATCGTCCAGCAGCATGAGCCATGTGGAAACGATGACGGCAGCGTAGAAGAGCGCTTCCCACAGCCAATCCCACTTTAACCAGACGTCTTTCTGCCTTTCCTGCTTAGCGTTCATGGTCTTTGTCAATGTAATGTCGCCGGCTTTTTCGAACATCGGCCGAGAACTGTCTTCGGGCAAAGTAAGCCGGCGACTTCTTTTCTCAAACATAAACAGTGTACCATTACTCCCAGCGGAATGTGAAACGAGATATCACCAGACCCAGGATGAGCACACCTGTGACTACTGCCACTGACAAGAGGTTCCACGTCCCCTTCAACCAAAGGTCTTCGACCAGGATGACGACGTGAGTCAGTGGCAAAAATCCGGCGATCTGTTGCACGAAGTCGGGCATGATGTAGCG
>JAACJX010000260.1 GCA_014237545.1 Ardenticatenia bacterium
CACGTCGCGGTCGAACGTGGCCTGACTGACATCAATAATTCGGTCCGAAGCCATGAGCACACCCTCTCATTTCGCAGCTGCGAGAAAGATAATTTCATCCAGAATAACCCAGAATGGGAGGTTGAGCCAAAAGCGAGTCGCTCAGCTAGCAATAGATCGGCGAGATCAATACTGCGGGTGATTTATCAAACCCGCAGAATGATGTTTACTCCGACCCTCTCGCAGGGAGAGAGGGAAACGAGATTAAAAGTTCAAGGTATCGCCGTGCCGGTGCGTAAAAATATTCATTTTTCCGGGCCGACAGTACCAACGTACCTATTCTATTATTTGTACAATCGAAAAATGAGTCGCTAAAATTGACGGTAATCTTGGGTTTTGGCGGTTAACATCCAATTGACGACACCTGACTTCGAAAAAGCAAGTCGCTACATCCTGACACGGCTTGCCCAAGAGCTATCACCATCATTAACATACCATTCTTTGTTCCACACGAGGGATGACGTATTGCCGGCCGCCACACGGCTGGGTCAGGCCGCCAACCTNGGGCCNGAAGAACTANTGCTGCTCAAAACGGCCGCNCTCTATCACGACGCGGGCTTTCTCATCTCCTANCANAATCACGAGGACCACAGCATCCAGATCGCCCGCGAGACCCTGCCGGCGTTCGGCTATTCAGCCGGGCAGATCGAGGTCATCGCCGAGACCATTGCCGCCACCAAGATGCCCCAACAGCCGCACACGTTCCTGCAGCAACTCATGTGCGACGCCGACCTCGACCTGCTGGGGCGCGAGGATTTCATCGAGCTTAACCGGCGGCTGCACGACGAAGTCCGGCGCGTCTCCGAAGCGCCTCCCACCCCCCAGGCNTGGCTGGCGAGCCAGATCAAGTTTCTGGAAGACCACTCCTTCTTCACCAACCCGGCCCACGAGACCCGGGACGCCGGCAAATGGCGCAACCTGGCCCGCATCCGGTCTTTCCTCACCTCGCTCAATGGCTCCGGCGCGCACAGCAACTTACAACTCTGATGTAGTCCCCCATACAGCGACGCCCAAATTTATACCTTAAGATAGTGGCTATAGGGGCCAATGGTCGCTTATCCTTTAAAAATGGCGGGGCGCGCCGCTGGCATCATTTAGCAGCGCTAATCATGGAGCCGACAGGCAAGGACGGGGGAACATGTCCGAATTCATCATCGAAGTTCACGATTTTCGCAAGCAATACGGCGATTTTGTCGCCGTAGACCAGCTCTCCTTCACGGTGAAGCCGGGGGAGATTTTCGGCATCCTGGGGCCGAACGGCGCGGGCAAGACGACGACGCTGGAGTGCCTGGAAGGCATCCGCACGCCCGACGCCGGCGAGTTGCGCGTGGCGGGCATCGACCCCAGCCACGACCGCCGCCAGCTGCGGTCGGTCATCGGCGTGCAGTTGCAGTCGTCGGGCATGCCGGAGAGCATCACCCCGGATGAGGCGATGAAACTCTTTTGCGCTTACCACGGCGCGGCCCCGCGCTACGATCTTCTCGACCGTCTCGGCCTGGCCGCCAAGCGCAAGACCCAGTTCCATGAACTGTCCACCGGACAGCAACGACGGCTGGCCCTGGCGCTGGCCATCGCCCACCGGCCGCAGGTCATCTTCCTCGACGAGCCGACGGCCGGCCTCGACGTGGCGACCCGCGTCGAACTCCATGACATCATGCGCGAGTTGAAACAGGATGGGGCAACCATCGTCCTGGCCACCCACGACATGGCCGAGGCAGAAGAGATGGCCGACCGCGTGGCCATCCTGCTGCAGGGCAAGATCGTCACCATCGGTACGCCGCTGGAGATCACCGCCACCGGCGCCGGCCTGACCAAGGTTTCGGTGCGCACGCAGAACCGGCTGCTGCTGCAGAACGGCAACAGCTTCCCGGCCGTCAGCCGCCACGCGGCGAAGGATGATTACGCCATCTACTACAGCGAGGACATCGGCCGCACAGTCAGCGCCATTATCCAGACGTTGGACGTGGCCGGCGACCCGCTGATCGACCTGCGCGTGGAACGGCCGTCGCTCGAGGACCGCTTCCTGGAATTAACGAATCACAAGGCAGAAGCCGCCTGATAACGAGGGGGATCATCACGATGACCGCATTCACCAACCACTTCGGCTTTGAATTTCGCACGGGCATCCGCAACCGGAGCCTGCTGCTGCTCAACTACCTGTTCCCGCTGGCGTTCTACCTAATGATGGGCTTCGTGATGACGGAGCTCAATCCGCTGTTTCGCGACGTTCTATTGCCGGCCATGGTCGTCTTTGCCGTCTTCACGGGCGCCATCCTGGGGCTGCCCGACCCGCTGGTGCAGGCCCGTGAGGCGGGCATCTTCCGCAGCTACAACATCAACGGCGTGCCCAAGCTTAACATTCTGACCGTTCCGGCCCTGACCACATCGCTGCACCTGGTCATCGTCGCCGCCATCATCACCATCAGCGCGCCGCTCCTCTTCGACGCGCCCGTGCCGGTCAACTGGCTGAACTTCATTATCGTGTTCGCGGCGCTCCTGTTCGCCTGNCTGGGCCTGGGGGTGCTCATCGGCGTCGTTTCGCCCAATTCGCGNGCCACCGTTCTNCTGTCGCAGTCCTTCTTCCTGCCNGCCATGCTGATCGGCGGNCTGATGATNCCGTACAGCATGCTGCCCCGCGTGGCGCAGATCGCCGCCCAGCTNTTGCCGTCGACCCACGCCATGAACGCCTTCAANGGGCTGGCGATGGGACAGGAGGCTGATTTCTGGCCGTGGGGGTCNGTGATCATCCTCGCNGCCGGGGGCGCGGCCGCGTTTGGCCTGGCCTACTACCTGTTCCGCTGGGACAGCCAGCACTCGAAGCGCCGCCTGCCGACGGCGGTGGCGCTGCTGCTGGCGCTGGTGCCCTATGCAGTGGGAATTGTGGCGTTTGCGCTGTAGCGGGTGGGGGATCAGGCCGCGTTCAACAGGGTCAGCACGGCGACGAAGTGGCAGGCGCTGGCCCCCAGGATGAACAGGTGCCACACGGCGTGGGTGTAGCGGATTTTGGTCATGGCATAGAAGATGACGCCGATGGTATAGAGGCCGCCGCCGATCATCAAAAACACGAGTCCGACGCCGGGGATATTGGCCACCATCTCGCGCCAGGCGATGACGCTCATCCAGCCCATCACCACATAGGCCAGTGTGGTCAGCACTACAAAGCGGTCGATGAAGAAGATCTTGTAGACGATGCCAAAGACGGCCATGGCCCACACGACGGTCAGCAGCGTCAGGCCGAGCGAACTGCGCATCGCCACGAGAACGAACGGCGTGTAGGTGCCGGCGATGAGCAAGTAGATGCAGGCGTGGTCGACCTTGCGCAGGATCGGC
>JAACJX010000259.1 GCA_014237545.1 Ardenticatenia bacterium
AATGCCAACCGCATCTCCCAGGCCGACTATGGCATGGAAGAACTGGCCTACGAGATGAACGTGGCCGCGGCCCGGCTGGCGTGCGAGGCGCGGGATGAGATCGAGCGGCGCGACCCGTCGCGGCCGCGTTTCGTGGCCGGGGCGTTAGGCCCGACAAGCAAGACGGCCTCCATCTCGCCTGACGTCAATGACCCCGGTTACCGCAACGTCACCTTCGATGAGCTGGCCGATGCCTACGCCGAGGCCGCCCGCGGGCTGGTCGATGGCGGGGCCGACATCCTGCTTATTGAGACGATCTTCGACACGCTCAACGCCAAGGCGGCTATCTTCGGCATCAAGCGCTACTTCGACGAGGCAGGCATCGAACGGCCGCTGATGATCTCCGGCACGATTGTCGATGCCAGCGGCCGCAACCTGTCGGGCCAGACGGCCGAGGCCATCTACTACTCGCTGATGCACGGCGAGCCGCTCATCTTCGGCCTAAACTGTTCGCTGGGCGTCGAGGCCTTCCGCGACAACCTGTATGCCATCTCCCAGGTGGCCGATTGCTACACCAGCATCTATCCCAACGCCGGGCTGCCCAACGAGTTCGGCGAGTACGACGACACGCCGGAGTTCATGGCCGGCGTGCTGCGCGAGTATGCCGAAGAGGGCATGGTCAACGTCGTCGGNGGCTGCTGCGGCACGACCCCGGCCCACATCCGCGCCTTCGCCGAGGCGGTGAAGGGCGTGAAACCGCGCGAAATCCCGCACGTCNCGCCTTATGCCCGCCTCAGCGGCATGGAGCCGCTGGTCATNGGCCCGGACACCAACTTCGTCAACGTCGGCGAGCGCACNAACGTCACCGGCTCGCGCCGCTTCGCCAAGCTGATCCTCAACGGTGANTACGCCACCGCNCTCGACGTGGCNCGCCAGCAGGTGGAGAGCGGGGCGCAGATGATCGACGTCAACATGGATGAGGGCATGCTTGACGCCGAGGCGGCCATGGAACGCTTCCTGAAGCTGGTGGCGGCCGAGCCCGACATCGCNCGNGTGCCGGTGATGATCGACTCGTCCAAATGGACGGTCATCGAGTCCGGGTTGAAGTGGGTNCAGGGCAAGAGCGTCGTCAACTCGATCAGCCTTAAAGAGGGCGAGGCCGAGTTCATCCGCCAGGCGACGCTGGCCCGNCGCTACGGCGCGGCGGTCATCGTCATGGCCTTCGACGAAAACGGGCAGGCGGAAACGGCCGACCACCGCGTGGCCATCGCCCACCGCGCCTATGACATTCTCCACGGCCAGATCGGCTTTCCGCCGAACGACATCATCTTCGACCCCAATATCTTCGCCATCGCCACCGGTATCGAGGAGCACAACGACTACGCCATAGCCTACTTCGAGGCCGTACGGCGCATCAAGGCCGAACTGCCCGGCACGCTGGTCAGCGGCGGCGTCAGCAACATGAGCTTCTCCTTCCGCGGCAACGACCCGGTGCGCGAGGCGATGCACTCCGTCTTCCTCTACCACGCCATCAAAGCCGGCATGGACATGGGCATCGTCAATGCCGGGCAGCTGGCCATCTATGAGGAGCTGGACAAGGAGCTGAAAGAGCGGGTCGAGGATGTGGTGCTCAACCGGCGGCCCGACGCCACCGAGCGGCTGGTGACCTTCGCCGAGACGGTGAAAGGCGGGGGGAAAGAGCGCGTCGAGGATTTGGCCTGGCGGTCGCTGCCGGTCGAGGACCGGCTGGCCCACGCCCTGGTGCAGGGCATTAACGCCTACGTCGAGACCGACACCGAGGAAGCGCGGCAACAGGCGGCGCGGCCGCTGGACGTCATTGAGGGGCCGCTGATGCGCGGCATGGGCATTGTCGGCGACCTGTTCGGCAGCGGCAAGATGTTCCTGCCGCAGGTGGTCAAGAGCGCCCGCGTCATGAAGCAGGCCGTGGCCTACCTCGTACCCTACATCGAAGCCGAGAAGGCCGAGAGCGGCGATAACCGCCCGGCGGGCAAGATCCTGCTGGCGACGGTGAAGGGCGACGTCCACGACATCGGCAAGAACATCGTCGGCGTCGTGCTGGGCTGCAACAACTANGAGGTCATCGANNTGGGNGTGATGACCCCGGCNTGGAAGATCCTGGAGACNGCCAANCGCGAGAAGGTCGANATCATCGGCCTCAGNGGNNTGATCACNCCNTCGCTGGANGANATGCGCCACGTGGCNCGCGAGATGGAGCGCGAGGGNTTNGACATNCCNCTGCTCATCGGCGGGGCGACNACGTCGNANGTCCACACGGCGGTCAAGATNGCNCCNGGCTACACGCGCGGNCCGGTCGTCCACGTNGTNGANGCNTCNCGCGCNGTCGGCGTGGCCACGCAGCTNNTGAGCGACGAGCAGCGCGANGGNTTCGCGGCCGNCNTCGCNGNCGNNTACGAGGCNATCCGCGNGAGCCGCGAGGGNCGCACNGGACANAAGCAACTGGCGACGCTGGCCGAGGCCCNCGCCAACCGGCTCAAGCTGGACTGGTCCAATTACAAGCCACCCACGCCTAACCGGCCGGGCATCACCGTCTTCGATGACATTGACATGAATGAGATCCGGCAGACGATTGACTGGACGCCGTTCTTCACGGCTTGGGAACTGCACGGCAAGTACCCCCACATCCTCGACGATCCGGTGGTGGGCGAGAGCGCCCGCCATCTCTACGCCGACGCGCAAGAGATGCTCGACACCATCGTGCGCGAGAAATGGCTGACGGCGCGGGCGGTGGTGGGGTTGTTCCCGGCGGTGAGCGAAGGGGACGACATCCTGGTCTTCGACCCGGCAGGGGAGAAAGGGAGAAATGGCGAAGGGGAGAACCGGCACTCGCCACTGACCACCATCCACTGTCTCCGCCAGCAGATGCAGCGGCCGCCGGGCCGACCCAACCTGTCGCTGGCCGATTACATCGCCCCGGCCGACAGCGGGCTAACCGACTACGTGGGCATGTTCGCCGTGACAGCCGGCATTGGCCTGGATGAGGTCGTGCGGCGCTACGAAGCCGACCACGACGACTACAACGCCATCCTGGCCAAGGCGTTGGCCGACCGTCTGGCCGAGGCGCTGGCGGAGTACATGCATCGCTGCGTGCGGCGCGAGTTGTGGGGTTACGCGCCGGACGAGGCGCTGGACAACGACGCGCTCATCGCCGAGGCCTATCGCGGCATCCGTCCCGCGCCCGGCTACCCGGCCTGCCCCGACCACACGGAGAAGGGCGAGCTGTTCCGCACGCTAGACGCGACCGAGGCTATCGGCCTGCGCTTGACCGAGAACTACGCCATGGTGCCGACGGCGGCCGTCAGCGGCTACTACTTCGCCCACCCCGAGGCGCGTTACTACGGCATCGGCCGCATCGACCGCGATCAGGTGGCCGACTACGCCGCGCGCAAGGAGATGAGCGTCGAGACGGTGGAGCGGTGGCTGGCGTCGCAGTTGGGGTATTAGGTGATAGTAGCTACAATGCATTGATGTGGCAAGATGTCATTAGCGTAGAACCGAAGGACGGTTACCGGCTGTTCCTCCGCTTTGAGGATGGCGCGGCCGGTATAATCGATGTGGCTGTGTTAGTAGAGTTCAGTGGTGTATTTGCGCCGCTACGGGACCGAGCCTATTTCGAGCAGGTGCGCGTCGAACCCGATCTGGGAACGATCGTCTGGCCGAACGGCGCTGATCTGGATCCGGTCGTGATCTATGCACGTGCGACTGGGCAACCAGTACCTGATTTCTCTCCTGTCGTGTCGGATTAGGGGTGATTTCCCAGTTCTACGCCGCACGCAAGGGGATGAGCATCGAGACGGTGGAGCGGTGGCTGGCGTCGCAGTTGGGATATTAGAGCTGGATAACCGCCATTCTAAGCGATCAAGCGGCATGGGCCATCGCTGTGGTCGGGCCGTATCACCAAGGTGGGGCGGCGCGACCTGCGCCGGGCGATGGTCGAGGCGGCGCAGTCGGCGATACGCTACCACGACCACTGGCGGACCGAGTACAAGCACCTGTGCCGCCAGACGGCCCCCAAGAAGGCCAGGGTGGCCATCGCCCGCAAGCTGCTCATCACGGTCTGGCACGTGCTGACCCACGGCGAGGTCGACCGCTTCGCCACCGATGAGCAGGTGGCCTGCTCGTTCTTCGCCCTGGCCTACAAGCTGCAGGTGAAGAACCTGCCTGACGGGATGAGCGCCCTAGAGTTCACCCGGCATCATCTGGACAGGCTGGATATCGGCCAGGAACTGACCCACATCCGCTGGGGTAGTAAGACCTTCAAGTTGCCGCCGTCCAAACTGTCGCCGTCGGGGTTGGCTAGCTAACGTTTGGCTGGTTGTTAAGGTGCTGGTGACAATTGAATAGGAACAAGCAGCCGTCGGTACAGTCAGCTATCTTTGCTTGCCTGCGGACAAGACTAATCGACACACCTCTGACGGTACGAGTCCTTAAAATCCTTGCCAACTCCGGTCGTGAGATCCAGAAAGTATAGGCGATTAGCGTCCCTTGTGGAAAAGACAAGTTGTTTCTCATCTGGACTCCAGTCTAGAGATAGCAACTCGACTCCTAGTTTAAGTGGTTCGCTCAGACACGTGCCGTCTGCACGAGCTAATATGATGCCGTCATCTTCTACTTCAGAGTTCATCCCGCCGTCAAGAAATGCCAGCATCGTACCGCTTGGCGACCACACGGTTTCTCTCCTGACTGGAGGACTTAATTCTCCTTGCTCAGTGCCATCGACGATACTCAAGATTTGGGTTCTCGTACCCGTGTTGTCTGATACTATCAATTTGCCATCAGCGGAAGCGTCTAGCCTATGAGCCGACTCAGCAAAGCAAGAAATGGTCGAGCCAAGTATACGCCTCGTGCCGGTGGTCAGGTTGTATTCATAGATCGGGATCTCTTCCCTACAAGATGAATCAAATCCGAGCACAATGACGTTCTCTGGATCCGCTGTCCAGGTGGCGTAACCTCCAAAGCCCAGATTATGAATGATCTGGCCGGTATCCGCATCAGCCACAACGACTCCACCTTGATGGGGTATCGACTCTGTGGGCGCGGCAAAGATAAGCGATTGCCCATTAGGAGACCACTCAGGAAGAAGGTTATAAGGTCCACCTGATTCGTATAACGTCCGCGCCATACCGGTTTGGAGATCGATTAACGCCACGCTGCCATTGTTTTGCCCTGCGAATGCAAGTGCGGCTACAGAGTGACCATCCGGTGACCAGGCCAATTCCGAGAACCCTGTCGAGGGCGCATGCCTGACCTCAAGTGAGCTGACGCCCTCTAGTTCAATCAACTGATCCTTCTGGCGATAGCAACCAAACGCACAGATAATAGACGAAAGGGTCAGTAAACGCAGGCAGGTGAGAATAGGCGTTCTCATTAGTAGCTCCCTAACGCGGCGAGGGATGGATTAATGACCCAGCGTTTGTAATCAGCGATTTTCGCACCGCTGCCTGCCATGCTTGATGGTCTGTCTCTTGCGGCCATGGCAAGTTCGGTTCATACCAGACATTGTAATCGACAAGCCCCCCTTGTGGGTCAAGAAATCCGGTTCTTGCTTCTAACAATTCATGATAGGAACTTGCGTCGTAGGAGGCGCGAGTATGATCCTCGAAAATTCCCATTGCTCCATTGGTGTACGAGCTCTGGCGTACGCCCATTGACTCACGTATCCTAAACTCGACCTGATAGGCGAGCACTTCACCCTGGATTGACCATGCTTGCCAAGTTCCTTGTGACACGTGTTCCAACTCATGACCAAGAAGGGCAATATCGCCCAGGTCAAAACCCGAGATCACATTCATGTCAATAAAGATACTGGCCGTATCGGCAGTGTATTGCCGCGTGCGCATTGTTCCGGCTTGGGCGTAATAGGCTTTTATATGGAGCATCTTGCCAGGGTCATTAAACCACTGCAAGAAAAGCTCTGCCAGGCGCGCCCCATCCAGACCGCCTTCCAGTCCCAGAATCCTTATCGCTTCCTGCATCCACTCATCACAGTTGGCGTAAAAACCATCACTGCCAGTTGCCGAACATTGAGCATAATGCCCACTGAGGTCCACAAACTTGACAGGATTGTTATTTCCGTAGGCATACCGATTGTAGCTCTGCGGATTCCCCGGATCGGGCACAATCGTATCCGGGCTTATGAACCGGCCCACCAGCGGCATGTAATAGCGGGCGTTCATGTAGATCAGGTCCAGGTCGTTCGCGCCCGTGTTGTTATGGCGATGCCCGGTAAACCCGTGGTTGGAGATGGCCGGGTTGCTGGTCGGCGTGGTCGTCGTGAACGTGCCGAAAGGATCGTAGCGGGCCTTCGAGCCGGTCACAAACGCGCCGGCGGCCGTGCTGAGAGCCGTTATATTGCCCAGGTGGTCGGTGTAGGTGTAGTAGAATGTGCCTGCGGCTGTCCCCACCTTCGTCTGCACGGCCACGATCTGCCCCGCTAGGCGGTAGGTCGTGCGCACGGTATTGGCCCCGCTGCCGGGCGGGTCGGTGACTTCGTAGTCCGGGAAAGGCGTGTAGATAATCGTCCCATCGGGGTAGGTNGTNNNNACCCGCTGNCCGTCGGCATCGTAGGCAAANACCGTCGGCTGNGCCGCGCCCACCTTCACCGACGCCAGCCGGTTCTCGGCGTTAAAGTTCAGTTCGTAAGCGACGCCCTGCAGGGTGTACTTGCGCATGTTGCCCCAGGTGTCGTAGCCCGCCGCCGCGTCGACCGTCAGCGGCAGATTCGTGACGCTCATCAGCCGCGAGGCGTTGCCTGAGGCATAGGCGTAGTCCATCTACTTCTAATTTTCAGGAAAGAAGATTAATCGTATAGATTAATTACCAACAGTTATCAACAGTTAAAGTGCGAAATGTTGATATCATATGATCGAACTCATCAACCGATGTCCCGTAAGCTTGAAGTGCATCTGTGAACGTGATGATGATGGCATCGTTTTCACGAACAATGTAAATGTCCTTCTTTTTCACCGGTGATGATGTCTCCATATCCATAGTATATTCACGCACCCACACATTCGTTTCGCCATAATCTGTTTCAACAATATCGGATAATTTATACAGATCATCCAAGTCGGGGTTTAGCGCCTTAATCCGCTGCTCACCCCATATGGCAACTTCTTCGAATGACGGTGATGCGACTTCTTGACGTGCGATTTCAACATATGGTAGAAATGCAAGTCGAGAANAGAAGATGGCGACAATTTCGTCATCGCCTCGATACCCATTCGAGAAGCGCTCATCCTTCCACGTAGAGGGATAATCAATAGCAAAACCAGCTATGCACGGGCTAATAAAAGTAGACCAGCGACTCTGCATTTTCCGCTTCTCAAAAGCTTGGCACCCATATTGTGATAAGAGGATTAGGAGAAGGAAGGCCAAGCGCAAAAATGGCGACTTTCTCTTTTCTCTTTTAGCTCTTGTCATAAAAGGCCTCTTATTTAAATTGCTCTGTAAGCCAAAACCAAGTGCCCAAAGACTTATCGAATGCATTATCTAAATTATCGATAGCGTAATTGTCAATTAACCATGAGCCTTGGTTTGTGTTCAGGTTATTGGTATAGATCGGAATATATTCCGCATCAGCTACACCAACAGAAATGCCATAGCCCGGAGCCCAACCAATAGATTCTGTCCAAGCTTTCTGTGGATCATCAGGCCTATCACCTAGACTATAACTGTAGCCTCCCGTAAATCCAGCCAAGCCAGTAGATGCTGTACCATTTACTGTACGAACGGGTCCACTGTAATTGTAATTACTGCCCTTTAAATTATTTACCCCTCCAATATAAATAGCTCCGTTTCCGCTAGCTCCTATCAGGTTGCCTTGCATATCTCCTGAAATGTAGAGAAAGGAAGTTAGCTCACGAGTTTCATGACTGAATAACAATTCAACCCCTATGGAGCCGCTATATCCTAATGCTCCTCTGGCACCTGAACGAAAGTTAGCTGAAGCTCCCAATACAGTCGCTTCATATCGAGGTTCGACGAGGGCAGGATCCCACGGTGTAAGCTGGCCATCCGGCTGTTGCCAGAGATAATTGTTAGAAGATGCCCCAAGGCCACAACTCTCATACTCACAACCCGACGCCGGTCGATGCCCGCTTGGATCGGTATAATTCATCGGTGAGTTAAGGACATAGACATACCGATTGAAGCTCTGCGGATTCCCCGGATCGGGCACAATCGTATCCGGGCTTATGAACCGGCCCACCAGCGGCATGTAATAGCGGGCGTTCATATAGATCAGATCCAGGTCATTCGCGCCCGTGTTGTTATGGCGATGCCCCGTGAACCCGTGGTTAGAGATAGCCGGGTTGCTGGATGGCGCGGTCGTCGTGAACGTGCCGAACGGGTCATATCGGGCTTTCGAGCCGGTCACGAATGCCCCGGCGGTAGTGCTCAGGGCCGATATATTGCCCAGGTGGTCGGTNTAGGTGTAGTAGAANGTGCCTGCNGCNGNNCCCACCTTCGTCTGCACGGCCACGATCTGCCCGGCCAGCCGGTAGGTGGTGCGGACGGTGGTGAAATGTTTACGTTCCTCGTATCCAAAACTCCGGCTCACTCCAACGGCTCAAAACTGGCTACGACTCGATTGAAGTCATCCAGGTAGCTATCGAACACCGGCGCATCGCTTTGCAATGTGATAATGATCATATCAGAGTTACGGGCGATGTAGACGTCTTCAAACATGAATTGCTCATTTCCGTATCTCCTTCTCAAAACTGGGTGTCCTTGAATGGAGTCCTCCCAAAGATCAATTTCTTGTACGGCCTCCCCTCCCCGCTGGGACAATATTTCACTACTTATATTCATTCCTTCTGCTCCCCAGTCGGCAACTTGCTGTATGGAAGGTGCCTGGGCGTCTCGTTGAGAAACAAATATCCTGAAGTTACCAAGTGTTGTATCCCATATCTGAAGCTTAATAAGCGTAGCTCCCCTAAATCCTGCTTCCCCATATACTTCAGCCGTCCACACGTTGGGATAATCAATCGAGAAATTGTACAAGTCATTCGTGATATGAACCCATCTCGTTTCTTCGTCCGTTTGTGTGGGGAATATCCGGCCTCGAAGGAGAGCGAATATAACGATAAGCCAGAGCAGGGTGAACCCAAGCACAATTGGCCAGGAAACATAAAAGGTTTTGCGGATCATAGCGCTTTCAGTCTCCAGTAATTCCAGACCATATCCACGAAGCAAGAGCCCTCAAGTGGGGAAGCGGGTTATGAAACGTAGGTATTAATTGGCCAGGCTGCCATGTTGTGGTCGGTATGGAATAAGCAGTTCCAGCGCTAGTCGTAAGTGCATAGCCAAAAGCCGGCCCAATACTGGTTGAGCTTACGGTGTTTCTAACTGGGCCGGGTACATATGATTCAGCTATCGTAACACCTACTTGATACGCTGCCGTCGTAGAGTTATATACAAAATTGCCCGAATAATCTGCTGCTGCATCGTCCACGTTTTGAACCGCTGATACATAAGGGGAAACCGTCGCATTTATCGGCGAGCCGCCCTTCATAATGCCTTTTAGGGAGTTGATGAACGATGTGCTCGGACCAACCCGAACCCCTCCACCGACTATTATAAAGTTCGTTGTGGCCCCAGACTCGCGGACGTGAATCGCTTCGCGTCCAGCCATGAGTTCAATTCCGGCTATGGGTGTATCCAGGCTAAAGTTAAACGTGAATCCAGCACCAAAGGCGTCTGCCGAATTAGCATGTGTGACCTGTTGCGCGAGAGCGGAAGGGTATCTTGCGCTTAAAGTAGGATCGACAAAACCAAAAGAGCCATCCGCTGCCCGATAGGTATTAGGATTGACTGTCCCGCCGTTTGTACAATCCGTAATATCGCACCCGGAACTCTCCATATGCCCCGTCGGGTCCGTAAAGTTCATCGGATTATTTCGCACATAGACGTAGCGATTAAAACTCTGCGGATTCCCAGGCTCCGGCACAATCGTATCCGGCGAGATGAACCGGCCCACCAGCGGCATATAATAGCGGGCGTTCATGTAGATCAGGTCGAGGTCGTTCGTTCCCGTGTTGTTGTGCCGGTGGCCGGTAAACCCGTGGTTGGAGATCGATGGATTGCTGGTCGGCGTGGTCGTCGTGAACGTCCCGAACGGGTCGTAACGGGCCTTCGAGCCGGTCACGAATGCGCCGGCAGTCGTGCTGAGCGCCGTGACGTTGCCCAGGTGGTCGGTATAGGTGTAGTAGAACGTGCCTGCCGCCGCGCCCACCTTCGTCTGCACGGCCACGATCTGCCCGACGACACATTAAGTCGTGCTCACAGTATTGGTTCAACTAGTCGACGAAGTCCAATACTTGCGATAAGACACTTTGCGTTCGCCAATGCAATTCACTCATAGCATTCATTCAAGCTCATGTTTGATTTCTGCTAATCTACCTTCATGGAAGGTGTTGGCTAGCTCTCGATATATTGGGACAAGAAGCTTGGCGACGTCTTGTATTTTAGCATTTAGGGGCATATTGAAGAGCTTATAACCTAATTCCCGCCACTCATTGGGGCTTGAACGATGATTATCTAATGCGACTTCGATGAAGTTGTAAAGGCCATACCATTCGACATTACCGTCAATGATATTTTCCCAGCCACGCGCAGCCTCAGATGAGCCAATTAGCGATTCTAGTGTGCCTCTGTCGGCGATCAATTTCAATTGGTAGTCCGAAGATGCTAGAATGACCAAGCACCTTTCGCCTTGGTGGGCACTATCCAACTTCACAGGCGTAAACCCGCCTTCTTCTATAAGGAACTCGAGTTCATTCAGAACCAGCTGAAAGAAATCTCTACACTCCTTTAATGGATCGCTTTGCTGATCTATATCCATCATTTCCAGTCGCCTGATGATTTCCGGGTTAAGGTACCTTAACCCAGCTATTCCCTATACGCTCGTAACCATACATTGAAGCATTATGGTTCAAGAAGTCAATTTCCCGCCAACGAAATGTACCAACAGCATTCCGTTCTACGTACTCAATCGACTCACCAACAAAATCAATTCTGTCGATTCCTGATTTCAGTTGATTTTCAAGGAACTGCTCATTAGCAGCCCAAGCCAGATCTGCGTTTCTACCAAGTGCGTCCCATACCCCTTCGGCTGATTCAAAGTAGATGCCGCCATTCTTCTTGGCCTCTGCAACATATCCTGCTCCTTCAATTGCCTGTCCTATCACAACCCGCGAACCAGACCCGTGAGTGGATTGTTCGGCCAACGTCTTGATGAGTTTAGCAGCCTCATCCGAATGACCGCCAACTTTGCTTAACTGACTGGCAGTGACAATCGCTTGAGCGCCATCGCCCAAGTGTCCTGCTAAGCGTACACCATCACCTATATCATCCGCATGAGTCAATGCGCGAACAGCCAGACCGCCACCCGTCACCACCGGTAAGGCAAGCCCACCTAAATCAGCCACCAACGACAGGCCGCTCGTCCAAGTCAATCCATTCTGTTGAATGTCATAGATGTCGTAGGCGATAAATGCCAAGTCAAGCACCGACTCGAACCAGTGGCCGGAGGGGTCGTTATAATTGACGGGGTTATTGATCGAGTAGGCGTATCGGTTATAGGATTGCGGATTCCCCGGATCAGGCACAACTGTATCGGCCGAGATAAACCTGCCCACCAGCGGCATGTAGTAACGGGCGTTCATGTAGATGAGATCGAGGTCGTTCGCGCCCGTGTTGTTATGCCGGTGTCCGGTAAACCCGTGGTTGGAGATCGATGGATTGCTGGACGGAGCGGTCGTCGTGAACGTGCCGAACGGGTCGTAGCGGGCTTTGGAGCCGGTCACGAATGCCCCGGCGGTACTGCTCAACGCCGTGATATTGCCCAGGTGGTCGGTGTAGGTGTAGTAGAACGTGCCTGCCGCCGCGCCCACCTTCGTCTGCACGGCCACGATCTGCCCCGCCAGCCTGTAGGTCGTGCGCACGGTATTGGCCCCGCTGCCGAGCGGGTCTTCCACCTCATAGTCAGGAAACGGCGTGTAAATAATCGTCCCGTCGGGGTACGTGGTTTGGACCCGCTGCCCGTCGGCGTCGTAGGTAAACACCGTCGGCTGGGCCGTGCCCACCTTCACCGACGCCAGCCGGTTCTCGGCGTTGAAGTTCAGTTCATAGGCGATGCCCTGCAGGGTGTACTTGCGCATGTTGCCCCAGGTGTCATAGCCCGCCGCCGCGTCGACCGTCAGCGGCAGATTCGTGACGCTCATCAGCCGCGAGGCGTTGCCCGAAGCGTAGGTGTAGTCCCACAGTGTGCTGCCCTTGGTCACCGTGTCAAAGTTCCCCAGCCGGTCGTAGATATAATCGCGGCCAATCGCCCCCGTCACCTTCTTCAGCCGGTTGAGGTCATCGTAGGTGTAGGTGTAGCTGTCCGCGCCGGCAGTGAACTGGGTCAAGTTGCCGATGGCGTCGTAATTGCCGTAGCTGAAG
>JAACJX010000463.1 GCA_014237545.1 Ardenticatenia bacterium
ACTACGTGACGACCGATGACCGGGTGATCATAGCCTCCGAGATTGGCGTGCTCGACGTGCCGCCGGAGCACGTGCGCTTCAAGGGCCGCCTCCAGCCCGGCCGGATGTTGCTGGTCGACACGGCTGAGGGGCGAATCGTCGGCGACGACGAGCTGAAGCATCGCGTGGCTTCAGAGCATCCCTATGGCGAGTGGCTGGCTGGAAACATGCTGGGGTTGGAAGACCTGCCGGAGGGCGGCCGCGAGCGCGCGCCGGGCCACGACACCGTCGTGCTTCGGCAGCATGCCTTCGGCTACACGTTCGAAGACTTGCGGCTGATCCTGGCCCCCATGGCCCGCGACGGCGTCGAACCCCTGGCATCGATGGGTGACGACACGCCCATCGCCGCGCTCTCGCGCCGGCCGCAACTGCTCTACCACTACTTCCGGCAACTATTCGCCCAGGTGACCAACCCGCCCATCGACGCCATCCGCGAGGAACTGGTCACCAGCAGCGCGATGCTGCTCGGCTCGGCAGGCGACCTGCTGAACCCGCAACCGGAGGACTGCCGCCGGATTCGCCTGAAGTCGCCCATCCTGACTAATGCCGAACTGGCCAAGTTGCGCGGCATCGGCGGCCGGAAACCAAATCGCGACGGATTCAGCGCCATCACCCTGCCGATGCTGTTCCCGTCGGGCAGTGGCTGGACGGGCCTGTCGGCCGCTCTCGACGAGCTATTTGCCGCAACCGATCGGGGGATCGCCGCCGGAGCCAACCTCGTGATCCTTAGCGACCGCGGCATCAGCCGCGACGAAGCGGCCATCCCCGCGCTGCTGGCCGTCGGCGGGCTGCATCACCACCTGATCCGCCGCGGCACGCGCTCCCGTGTCAGCCTGCTCGTCGAGTCGGGCGAACCGCGCGAAGTCCACCATTTCGCCTGCCTGGTCGGCTACGGGGCCGACGCGGTGAATCCATATCTGGCCTTCGAGACCATTCGCGACCTGATCGAGCGGCGCATGTTGACCGGTATCGCCTATGACGACGCGGTGGGGAAGTACCTGAAAGCGGTCACCAAGGGTGTGATCAAGGTAATCTCCAAGATGGGCATCTCTACCGTGCAGAGCTACCATGGAGCGCAGATATTCGAGGCGCTGGGCCTGAGTCGCAGCGTTATCGACAGGAACTTCACCGGCACGCCGACGCGCATCGAGGGCGCCGACATGAACGCGCTGGCCGNGGAAGCCCAGCAGCGCCACGACNCCGCCNTCCCNGNGCGCCCGGCCAACGGCCACACGCTGGAGGTTGGCGGCCGCTTCCAGTACCGCGAGGGCGGCGAGTTTCACCTGTTCAATCCCTCGACNATCCACCGCTTGCAGCACGCCGTGCGCATGGGAGATTANCGCGCTTACANGCANTACGCGGTCGAGGTTCACGACCGGGAAACGCAGCTGGCAACCCTACGCTCGCTGCTGGANCTGACCCCTACCGGCGCGNCGATCCCATTAGATGAAGTTGAGCCGGTTGAGGCGATCATGNCCCGTTTCAAGACCGGNGCCATGTCCTACGGCTCGATCAGCCAGGAGGCGCATGAGACGCTGGCCATNGCCATGAACCGCGTCGGCGGCAAGAGCAACACCGGCGAGGGCGGCGAGGACCCCNACCGCTACGCGCCCAATCCCGACGGCNGCTTCAACCGCAACAGCGCCATCAAGCAGGTCGCCAGCGGCCGTTTCGGCGTCACCATCGAATACCTGAATCAGGCCCAGGAGATACAGATCAAGATGGCCCAGGGGGCCAAGCCGGGCGAGGGTGGCCAGTTGCCCGGCCACAAGGTTTACCCGTGGATCGCCAAAACGCGNCACTCGACCCCTGGCGTCGGCCTCATCTCGCCGCCGCCTCACCATGACATCTATTCCATCGAAGACCTGGCCCAGCTCATCTATGACCTGAAGTGCGCCAATCCCCAGGCCCGCATCAACGTCAAGCTTGTCTCCGAGGTCGGCGTGGGGACGGTGGCCGCCGGCGTGGCCAAGGGACATGCCGATGTCATCCTGATCAGCGGCCATGACGGCGGCACGGGCGCGTCGCCGGTGTCGAGCATCAAGCATGCCGGGCTGCCATGGGAACTGGGGCTGGCCGAGACGCACCAGACCCTGGTGCTCAACAACCTGCGCGGCCGCGTGCGGCTGGAAACCGATGGGCAGCTCAAAACCGGCCGCGATGTAGTCATCGCCGCGCTGCTGGGGGCCGAGGAGTTTGGCTTCGCCACCGGCCCGCTGGTGGCCATGGGCTGCATCATGATGCGCGTCTGCCATCTGGATACTTGCCCGGTCGGCATTGCCACGCAGAACCCGGAGTTACGTGGCCGCTTCGCCGGCCGGCCGGAGGATGTGGAGAACTTCATGCGCTTCGTGGCCCAGGACGTGCGCGAGCACATGGCTGCGTTGGGNGTNCGGAAGCTGGATGAACTGGTCGGCCGCACCGACTTGCTGCACGTTCGGCGCCTGCCCGGAGACCCTAAAGCGGGCCTTCTGGACCTGTCGGCCCTGCTATACCAGCCGGAGGTTGGGCCGGAAGTGGATCGGCGCTGCACGACGACCCAAAATCATGGACTGGAGTCCAGCCTCGATCAGACCGTATTGCTCGATCTGGCCGCGCCTGCGCTGNAGCGAGGCGAGCCAGTGGCAGCNACNCTGCCCATCCGCAACGTCCACCGCACAGTCGGGACGATGCTCAGCAGCGCCGTGACCCGGCGAGTNGGNGGNGATGGATTGCCGGAGAACACCATCCATCTGACATTCCAGGGTTCGGCCGGGCAGAGCTTTGGCGCGTTCCTGGCGCCGGGCCTCACTTTCACCCTGGAGGGCGACGCCAACGATTACGTCGGCAAGGGGTTATGCGGCGGCATCATCGCCGTCAAGCCCCCGGGCGGCTCGAATTTCGCGCCCGAAGAGAATGTCATCATCGGCAACGTCGCCTTCTATGGCGCGACGGCCGGCGCGGCCTACATCCACGGCGTGGCGGGCGAGCGTTTCGCCGTGCGCAACAGTGGGGCGACCATCGTCGTTGAGGCCGTCGGCGACCACGGCTGCGAATACATGACCGGCGGTCGCGTGGTCGTGCTCGGCTCCACCGGCCGCAACTTCGCCGCGGGCATGTCCGGCGGCATCGGCTACGTCTTTGACCGGGATGGGGCATTCGGCGATCACTGCAACCTGGAAATGGTGGACCTGCTGCCCCTCGATGAAAGCGACGCGCGCGAGTTGAACGAAATGGTCTGGAAACACGCGCTCCATACCGGCAGCGCGATGGCCTGGCACATGATCGGCCATTGGGACGAGGCGTGGCCGCGCTTCGTCAAGGTGCTGCCGAAGGACTACGGCCGCGTGATGCGCGCCCTGGCGGAGGCCCAGGCCGGGGGATTGACCGGCGACGAGGCAGTGATGGCCGCGTTCGAGACCAACCGCCGCGACCTGGCCCGCGTCGGTGGGAACTAAGATTAAAGAGAATCCATGGATGACGCAGATTTTAGAATGTCTTCCAATGAACCACTCTATTGACATAATGGAATATTGCGTCAGCTCAATCTGTGAAATCTGTGGATTCTTTTTCAGGATTACGACATGAGCAAGATCACCGGATTTATGACCTTTGCCCGGGAGACGCCCGGAGAGCGGCCGATAACTGAGCGCGTTCAGGATTGGCGGCCTATCCATCTGCGCCTGCCCGAGGAGCGCCTGCAAACCCAGGCCGCGCGCTGCATGGACTGCGGCATCCCCTTTTGCCACAAGGGGCAAGTCTTGAACGGCATGACTACCGGCTGCCCGATCAATAACCTCATTCCCGAATGGAACGACCTGATCTATCGTGGCTTGTGGCGGCAGGCCTATGACCGCCTGCGCAAGACCAACAACTTCCCCGAGTTCACCGGCCTCGTCTGCCCCGCGCCGTGCGAGGCGGCCTGCACGCTGGGTATCAGCGACCCGCCGGTGACGATCAAGAGCATCGAGTTCGCCATCATCGAGCGCGCCTACGAAGAGGGTTGGGTGACGCCAACCATCCCCGCTCGCCGCACGGGCAAGCGCGTGGCCGTCATCGGCTCCGGGCCGGCGGGGTTGGCCTGTGCCGAGCAGCTCAATACCGTCGGCCACGAGGTCACCGTGTTCGAGCGGGCCGACCGCCCCGGCGGGNTGCTGATGTACGGCATTCCCAATATGAAGCTCGACAAGGGGCTGGTTGACAGGCGCATCGATNTCATCCGACAAAGTGGCGTGCGCTTCATCACGAGTGTTGAGGTCGGGGTGGATGTCACCGCCGAAGAGTTGGATCGGGATTTTGACGCGGTCGTGCTCTGCACCGGAGCCACGCGGCCGCGCGATTTGTCCGTACCCGGCCGCGAGCTGGGCGGGGTACTGTTCGCGATGGAGTTCCTGCACGGNAATACAAAGAGCTTGCTCGACTCCGGCGGCAACCGTGGCGGCGACTCCACCGGCGGCGCTCTCTCGGCCGCGGGCAAGGACGTGATCGTCATCGGCGGCGGCGACACGGGNACTGATTGCGTGGCCACNGCNCTGCGCCACGGCTGCCGCAGCCTCGTCCAGTTCGAGATNATGCCCCNGCCGCCGGGCGCGCGCGCCGCCGACAACCCCTGGCCGCAGTGGCCGCGGGTCTACAAGATGGATTACGGCCAGGCAGAGGCCGCGGCTATCTTTGGCGGCGACCCCCGCGCCTACAGCGTTCAGACGACGGAGTTGCTCGGCGATGAGGGCGGCTGCCTGCGCGGCCTGAGAACGGTTGACGTGGATTGGCGGGCTAACGGCGACGGCCGTGCTGCGCCACATCCGGTGCCGGGCACGAGCCGTGATTGGCCGGCGCAGATGGTCATCCTGGCCCTCGGCTTCCTGGGGCCGGAGAATGGTCTCCCGGAAACGTTCGGCGCGGCGGTAGATAGCCGGACCAATATCGACGCGCCCTATGGCCGCTTCCAAACAAAAGCGCCGCGCGTCTTTGCTGCTGGAGACGCGCGGCGCGGTCAGAGCCTGGTTGTNTGGGCCATTCACGAGGGGCGGGCNGCCGCTCGCGAGGTGGACCGCTGGNTCATGGGCGAAACGAATTTACCTTAGCCTTCCTGAACCATCCTGTTTGTTTTGGCCGTCCGGTTGCGTAGCCGGTCGCGATAGACGGCCAGTCGCTCGTGGCTCTCCTCGGCCCACAGCAGCACCATGCCGGAAGTCAGCAAGATATTGGTCATCAGGAAGAAGAAGAACTCCTCGATCGGTAGCGTGCCGGCGATGAAGATGTTGAACGACTGGGCCGGGTCAATGGTCCAGGTGCCGAAGCTGATCGCCAGCGCGTCGGCCGTGACCAGGTATAAGGTCAGCGGCACGATGGACAGAAATACGATGTTTCGGTAGCGCCACAGGATATCCGCGCCGAAGGCGACCTGGAGCATCAATGGCGGCAAGGCCCAGACGAGCAGCAAGGCCATGTAGGTACTGGCCTGCTCGCCGCCCAGCAGGATCACGACTGACCAAATCCAAAGCAAGCCCAGCAGGATGGGCGCCCACCAACGCAGCGACGCCCGCAGCGGCTTGGCGGTGAACTCCAGGATTTGCGACAACAGCACCAGCCACAGGCCGACCAGAATCGGCTGCAAGACGAAAAAGGTATATTCTTCAATCGGCACCCAGCCGATGACGATGCCGGTCACCAGGTCGGGGTCGTACCACCACACGCCGGTGGCCACGAGATAGTTGTCCCACGGCGTGGTGTAGACGACG
>JAACJX010000634.1 GCA_014237545.1 Ardenticatenia bacterium
GAAGTGGTCCGCCATCTGATCGAGCGCGGCGTTTTGAGCCACGACGGCGCCGGGGGGTGGGCGACCGGCGCGTGGGGCAACGTCCCGCTACCCGACTCGCTCCAGGCCCTGCTGACGGCGCGCATCGACCGGCTCGATGAGCCGACTCGCCGCACCTTGCAGGCAGCTTCGGTCATCGGCCGCCACTTCGCCCGTTCCCCGCTGGCGGCGCTGGTCGACGATCCAGAGGCGCTCGACAGGCGACTGGTCGAGTTGCAACGCATGGAACTGATCCGCGAGGTGAACCGCATCCCGGAGCCGGAATATTCCTTCAGCCACTCGTTAACCCAGGAGGCGGTGTATAACACCATTCTCCTGAAACAACGGCGAACGATGCACCTGCGCGTGGCCGAATCCATCGAGGCGAAAGGCGGCGCGGGCAAGATTGCGACGGTGCTGGCGCGGCACTTCATCGAGGGCGACGCCCCAAGGCGGGCATTGCCTTATCTCATGGAGGCCGCCGCCGGCGCGCTGCG
The DNA here is from genome assembly GCA_014237545.1 of Ardenticatenia bacterium. Taxonomy (GTDB): domain Bacteria; phylum Chloroflexota; class Anaerolineae; order Promineifilales; family Promineifilaceae; genus Promineifilum. Next base: position 516 of record JAACJX010000634.1, read on the forward strand.
GCTTCATGCCCCGACCGAGGCGATTGCCCTCTACGAACGAGCACTGCCCATTGCGCTGGTGGCGGCTGATAATACCAGCCATCTGATCGAGATAAACGACAATCAGGGCCGGGCGCTGGAGCTTCTATCTCGCTTCGACGAAGCCAAGGCGCTGTATGAGGAATTTGAGAGACGCGCGCTGGCCCAGGGGGACAAACGGTTGGAACTCGCCTCGTTGATCGCCCAGGGCAAGCTCTATTCGAACGTGACGCCCTATTACGACGCCGCCCACGGCCGTCACCTCATGGAGCGGGCCATGGCGCTGGCCGAGGAAACCGGCGACCAGGCGGCCGAGGCGCGCATCTTGTGGAATCTGGTCAACATTGACCGTTTCGACATCGACGCGCTCGACAAGGCTATGACGAATGGCGAGCGAGGCGTCGCGCTGGCCCGCGAACTGGGGTTGAGCGAAGTCCTGGCCTACCTTCTCAACGACCTGGGCGATATTTNCGCCACAGCGGGGTTGTTCGAGCAGTCTGCCCNGAGTCTAGCCGAAGCGCGTCAGCTCTGGCGCGATCTCGGCAACGAGGCGATGCTAGCTGACAGCCTCACCAGCACGGCCCTGTGGGAATCCATCTTTGGCCAGCAGCGGATCGCCATGGAATTTGCAGCCGAAGCCGGGGCCATCGCCTCGCGTATCGGCAATATCTGGGGCGAAGCCTACAGCAAAGGGGTGCATGGCAANATACTGGCGCTTATGGGCGCGTACGATCAGGCCATCGCCGAGACGCAGGAAACCATGCGCAAGGCCAAAACGGCNGGCTTTATCGGCGGCCAGGTAATCGTCAGCTCCTATCTGTCACGCATATACCTGGAGGCAGGCGACCCAGCGCGGGCCATTGAAGCGGCGCGGACCGGTGCCGAAATCGGCCGCAAGCACTTGCCGCAGTTCGCCGGCATGTGCATTGGGCGCCAGGCCCTCGGCCACCTCGCGGAGGGCGATNTCGGCGCGGCCGCGCAACTTCTGGATNATCCNCTGGCCGCTGACCGGGGNCAGCAGATATTTGTCCGCTACGATATCAATTTAGCCCGTGTCAACCTGGCGCTGGCTGAAGGGCGGGATGAACACGCTGCCGCGCTGGCGNGCGAATTCATCGACTATTTTANNCGTATTCGTAGTGAGAGTTGGCTCCCTGAGTTTTACGAGGCCAAAGCTCGCGCCCTCGCGGCGCTCGGCCGCCCGGATGAGGCGCTNGGNCAGCTCTCGCAGGCNNNGGCGNTGGCCCGCCAACACGAACTNNACAGCAACCTGTGGCGCTATTTGGCCGCCGCCGCCGNACTGGAGGAGANGNGCGGCCATCGGGATGAGGCCGCCGCGTTGTGGGCCGAAGCCGCNACCGNGATCNACNACCTGAAGNCGCATTGGCCCGACGACTTGCGCGANACCTTCATGGCCCGGCCNGACGTCCGGCGGGTAATGGCCTCGCGCCTATCGCATGCAAGATAACAGAACCCGCATCACGCGGATGAACTCGGATAGAAGTGCCGATTGTGGAGTGGACCGTCTGACTTCCCACAGCCAGTTTCCCTTGCTCGGCCGCAAGCGTACTTTTTATCTGGGATCATGAGTGAAATTCATGTCATCTACGTTCCATTCCGTCCACCTGAATATGCGATTGCTCTGATTTTCTATTTGTTCCATCGGGGGCATGTTATACTTCGAGTTTTCCTGCAGGCGCGGCGATCCACGAATGGCCGCTATTAAAATATGATTTTCAAGAAGGGGACGAGTGCCAAATGAGTAACAGCTATGACGTCATCATCATCGGCGGCGGGATCAACGGCTGCTCCACGGCCCTGCAACTGGCCCGGCGCGGTGTCAAGGTTGCCGTCGTCGAGAAAGACAACATCGGCGACGGGCCGAGCGGCCGCTCCTCAGCCATCATCCGCATGCATTACTCCAACGAGCTCACCGCCCGCATGGCCTACTACAGCCTTGGCGTCTTCAACAACTTCGAGGAAGAAGTCGGCGGGGAATGCGGCTTCCGACGAACCGGTTTCCTGGCGTTGTCGGCGGCCAAGGACCGCGAGGGGCTGGAGGCCAACGTCGCCATGCAGCGCGGCGTCGGCATCCGCACCGAGATCCTCGCCCCGGAGGCCATTCGCGAGGTGATGCCCGGCATGGACGCGAGCGACCTGGTGGCCGCCGCCTGGGAAGAGGACAGCGGCTACGCCGATCCCTATCTGACCGTCAACGCCTACGCCGCCGCGGCCAAGCGCGCCGGGGCGCGGCTGCTGGCCAACACGGCCGTCACCGGCATCACCCGCCACGGTGACCGCGTCACCGGCGTCGAGACGACGGCCGGGACTTTGTCCGCGCCGGTCGTGGTCAACTGTGCCGGGCCGTGGGGGGCGCGGGTGGCGCGCTTGGCCGGGCTGGACATTCCAGTCAGCGCCTGCCGCGTGCAGGTCTCCTTCTTCCGGCGGCCGAGCGACGAAAAGGCTATCCATCCCGTGGTGGTGGACTTCATCAACGCCACCTACTTTCGCAGCGAGACCGGCGACCTAACCCTGGTGGGGCTCGTCGATCCGGCGGAGGCCAATGCCATCGTCAACCCCGACA
>JAACJX010000222.1 GCA_014237545.1 Ardenticatenia bacterium
CCCAGCCCCCGCAACTTCGACTCGATTTGCTCGTAGCCACGGTCAATCTGCTGGATGTTATGGATCGTGCTCGTGCCGCGCGCGCACAGCGCGGCCAGAACCATGGCCATACCGGCCCGGATGTCCGGGCTGGGAACGCCGGCCGGGTTGGCGAAGAGCTTGCTCGGCCCCTGAACCAAGACACGGTGCGGATCGCACAAGACCACGCGCGCGCCCATAAACGTCAGGTGGTCGACAAAGAAGAAGCGGCTTTCATACATCCAGTCGTGGAGAAGAATGGAACCGGCGGCCTGGGTGCCCAACACGACTGCGATGCTCATCAGGTCCGGCGGAAAACCGGGCCAGGGCAGCGGCTTGATTTCAGGGATGCGGCCGCCCAATCCTTCCTGGATGGCCAGCTCCTGGTCGCCAGACACGATGATGTCATCGCCATCATCTTGCCAGGAAACGCCAAAACGCTTGTATACCAGGCGAATCATCCTCAGATTTTGCGGCTGGGCATCGCGAATGCGTATTTCGCCCCGGGTGACGGCCGCCGCCCCGATGAAGCTGCCGACTTCCATGAAATCCGAACCGATGCGGAACTCCGTGCCGTGGAGCTTCTCGACGCCGTTAATCGTGAGCCGATTGCTGCCGACGCCGTCAATCTGCGCCCCCATGCTGATTAAAAACTGACACAGGTCGCGCACGTGGGGCTCGCAAGCGGCGTTGTCGATGACGGTTTCGCCCCGCGCCAGGACGGCAGCCATGACGGCGTTCTCCGTTGCCGTCACGCTGGCCTCGGCCAGCAGCAGGTTGCCCGCCCCGTGCAGCTCAGGGGCTGTCATCTCGAAGACTCCTCGCTGGGCCATGCTCACTCCGGCGCCCAATGCGGTGAGCGCTTGCACGTGGGTGTCCAGCGGGCGGCCACCTATCACATCCCCGCCAGGAATGGGCAGGGTAACCTTCCTCATCCGCGCCAGCATCGGGCCGGCAAATACGAATGAGGCCCGCGTGCGCGCGGCCAGCGCAGGCTCCAGGGCCGTTTTGACCACGTTTTTGGCGTGGATTCGCCAACTTCCCTCCCCCAGGGCAGTCATCTCGACGCCCAGATCGCGCAGGATCAGGATCGTGTTTTCTACATCCCGGATGCTGGGGATATTGTGCAAAACGACCGGTTCGTCGGTCAGCAAGCAGGCGGGGAGCAGCTTGAGCGCGGCATTTTTGTTCCCACTAACCTTCACCTCTCCCCTAAGTGGTACTCCGCCCTCGATTATAAATTTACTCATTGTCCAATCTCGGCCGGAAAAAGATCCGGCGGTTTTTGTCATTGTATCAACACCCAAAGGAGAGGCAAACGGGCTATAATGTGCTCATGCCCACCCACAAATCGAGCGGCCGCGAACTATACTATAGAGAAGCAAGGTCACGGGACGCCGCTGGCACATTGATATTCATTCATGGCGCGAGTAGCTCATCCGAGATCTGGAGCGATGATATCTTGCCCGCCGGGGAATATCGGGCGCTCATGCTTGACCTGCCGGGACACGGGCAATCCGACCCGCCTGGCAGACGCGCGATTGCCCACTATGCCGCCGTTGTTGAAGATTTCATGCGCTCCCTGGGGCTGTCCGAGCCGATCCTGGTCGGCCATTCGATGGGCAGCGCCATCGCCCTGATGATCGCCCGACGGGCGCTCGTCCCGGCGCGTGGTCTGATCCTTATGGGCGCAAGCGCCAGAATGCCCGTCAGCCCGGTTGTGCTGTCGGGGGCGGTGTCCGATATCGAGCGAGTCGCCTCATTTGTCGTCGAGCATGGATGTATAAGCGCTTCGGAAGAGTGGCGGGATGTTATCCGCCGCGAGGTCATTGCCACAGGCGGCTCGACTTCCTATGGAGATTACATGGCCTGCAACCGGTTTGATTTGCGGCCCTATGTATCAACCATCGACGTCCCAACTCTGATCATCGCCGGGCGACAGGATAACCTGACACCCCTGCGATTCTCCGAGTCACTGGCCAGGGAACTGCCACGGGGCAGACTGAGCGTTCTCGAGGATACCGGGCATTATGCGATGATAGAAAAACCAGAAGCCGTCCGGCAACTCATGAGCGCCTTTCTGCGCCAATTGGAATTATCGGAACACTAGTCCGTTACCGTTCCAGATCAGCCAGAACTTGCCGCAACCTGGGAGCGATCGCTGCGACAGCGCGGCCGCGATGGCTAATGCGGTGCTTTTCCCGGGGTTCCAGCTGGGCCATTGTCAGGCCAAACTCGGGGAAAAAGAAGACAGGGTCATAGCCAAATCCGGCTTCTCCGGACGGCTCCCAGGCGATTTCACCGGCGCATGTCCCTTCCGACGTTGCCAAGACTTCCCCATCGGAGGCCGCCAAAGCAATCGCGCAGCGAAACCGGGCTGACCTTAGAGGGGCCGGCACGTCGGCCATCTCGTGGAGGAGTCGGGTATACCGCTCGACCATAGATAGACCGGGGCCGCCATAGCGGGCCGTCAGGACGCCGGGCTTGCCGCCCAAAGCATCCACCTCCAGTCCGGAATCATCTGCCATGGTGAGGAGGCCTGTTTTTTGGGCATAGGCGACNGCCTTGAGGACGGCGTTTTCGAGGAATGTGTGGCCCGTCTCCGGCACGTCCTCGGTGATGCCCACATCGTTCAGCGTCAGAAAGTCGATGCGACCATCGCCCAGGATGTCGGCATACTCGGAAACCTTGCCTTTGTTATGAGTGGCCAGCAGCAGCTTAATATCCATATCCTTAACCACGTCTGATACCCTTCCGCGCCGGCTAAGAAATATCGACCAGCTATGATATAATCGGATTTTATCCCGAACCAAGTTGGAAGGTGTATCATGAAACTTTCACGCCTGCGTTTTAATTTTGGCTTTCTGTTAGAGGCGGATTATGGCACCATCCGGCAGATCGAGCTCGACTATCCGAGCATCAGGCTGAGTGAAGATGTAACCCTGACCCCGCTCGTGGGGTCGTTTACCGCGACACGCACCACCGAAGGCATTTACATTCAGGGACAGCTTGAGAGCTCGATGAGCCTGGAGTGCGTGCGGTGCCTGGAAGAGGCTATCGTTCCCATCAACATCTCTCTGGATGAGTTGTTCTACTACCCCGCCCATATCGCGCCGCCGGGCGAGCACCGTGTCGGCGATGACGGAATGATCGACCTGGCGCCGCTGGTTCGCGAGTTGAGCTTGTTGAGCTTGCCGATCAAGGTCCTGTGCCGGCCCGACTGCCAGGGATTGTGCCAGGAGTGCGGCGCGAATTTGAACTTAGGCGAATGCGGATGTGAGGCCGAGGCGATCGATCCTCGGCTGGCCGTTCTCCAGTCCCTTCTGAAGGACGAGCAGAACGCCGACTAAATAGGGAGTATGCAGTAGTTTTTATGTTTTACGACGAGGCAAAAATCCACATCCGCAGCGGCGATGGCGGCGATGGAATGATCAGCTTTCGCCGCGAGAAGTTTGTGCGGCAGGGTGGCCCTGATGGCGGGGACGGCGGGCGCGGTGGCGACGTCATCTTCGTCGCGTCCAGTCATTTGAACAGCCTGGTGACCTTCCAGCGCAACAAGCACTACCGCGCCGGCAATGGCACCCACGGCACTGTCCAGCGCATGAACGGCGCCAGCGGCGACGACCTGCGGCTCGAGGCTCCGCCGGGCACGATNATTCGAAACGCCGAAACCGGCGAGATTCTGGCTGACCTGATCGAGCCGGGGCAAGAAGTCGTGATCCTTTCCGGCGGCCGGGGCGGCCGCGGCAACCAGCACTTTGCCAACAGCCGCCAGCAAGCGCCCCGCATCGCCGAACGCGGCGAGCCTGGCGAAGAGTTGTGGATCAAGCTGGAGCTAAAACTCATCGCCGACGTCGGCGTCATCGGCGTGCCCAACGCGGGCAAGTCGACGTTGCTCTCCGTCGTCAGCGCCGCGCGGCCGAAGATCGGTGACTACCCTTTCACGACCCTGCAGCCCAATCTGGGCGTGGCGACGATCGATGAATATGAGACACTCGTCCTGGCCGACATCCCTGGCCTTATTGAAGGGGCTTCAGACGGCGTCGGGCTGGGNCATGATTTCTTGCGCCACATCGAACGCACCCGCGTGCTTATTCACTTGCTGGACGGCATGGCCGAAGACCCGCTGGCCGACTTTCAAATGATCAACAACGAGCTGGCATTATACAACGCCGAGCTCGCCGCCAAACCGCAACTGGTCGTGCTCAACAAAATCGACCTGCCCGACGTTCGCGCGCGCGAAGGGNCAATNCGCNGCGCCATCACCAAGGCGGGCTATCCATTCATGAGCATCTCCGCTGTCACCAATGAGGGAGTCAAAGCGTTACTTTACGAAGTCAAGCGTATGGTGGATGCCGCGCCGCGAGGCCTGACCACGGNCGCGACCAGCGAGCCGGTGGTGATNCGCCCGCCCGTCGAGGAACAAGCCTTCACCATCAAGCGGGAAGGCGGTAATATCTGGCGCGTGCGCGGCAAGGAGATCGAACGGATCGCCGCCATGACCTACTTCGAATTCGACGACTCGTTGCTGCGCTTCCAAACCGCCCTCGAAAAGACGGGCATCACGGCCGCGCTGACCGAAGCCGGNGTCAANGTGGGCGACACGGTCTACATCGGCGANCAGGAACTCGAATGGGGAGAATGATCTCTCCATCACCAGCCATCCATGTCTGAATCNCCGGAAGATATTTTNCGCGCCACCATCCTCGATGATGATGGATTTGTTGAGGCTGTCTTCCAGGGCGCGCGCACCGCGCAGGCTCCGCCGTGGAAGCGCGTCACCATTCGCCCTATACTTCTGAGGGACCAGCGTCATCTCCAGTTTGAGTACTTTGATGACAGGCAGTCCTTCGCCAAGAACTATCTCGGCCGCGACGCGGCGGCCGCCTTGACGTCGGTGNTGGAAATGCCATTCAAAAGCGCCCTGGCATCGACAAACGAGGCGACGGTCCGCGTCCAATACAGCAAAAAAGGACGGCCGATTCTCCATCGCGACGCCTCGCGGCCAAAGCGGGTCGATCTAGATCTGGGCCATGACCGCGCCAAACTAGGCATGCTGAGGGAAGACGAGCCGGCCCCGTTCTTGAGCGCTATCGGCGTGGCGACGGCCGATGGCCGCATTCGGGCCGACCAGCAGCGCAAGTTCCGGCAGATTAACGAATTCCTGCGACTGATCGACGAGACCGGAGAGATAGAGAATTTTCCCGACCGGCCGGTTCGCGTCGTTGACCTCGGCTGCGGCAGCGCCGCGCTGTCTTTCGCGACGTACCATTACCTGAATACAGTGAAAGGCATAGCGGCGACGATGACTGGCGTCGATACGAAAGCCTATCTACTTGACCGGCACCGCGAGACGGCGACCCAGTTGGGCTGGGAAGGCATGACCTTCGAGGCCAACCGGATCATCGACTTCCAGCCGGCCGGGACGCCCGACATCGTCCTCGCGCTGCACGCTTGTGATACAGCCACCGATGAGGCGTTGGCCAGGGCGGCAGGCTGGCGAAGCAGACTGATCTTCAGCGCGCCTTGCTGCCACCACCACTTGCAAGCGCAATTATCCCAGGCCGCCACGCCCGAACCCTTCCGGCCTGTCCTGCGCCATGGGATCATGCGCGAGCGACTGGGAGACATTCTGACCGACTCATTCCGGGCGCAAATCCTTCGCCTGATCGGCTATCGGACGGATGTCGTCGAATTCGTGGCGGTGGAACACACGCCGAAGAACCTAATGATCCGCGCCGTGCAGACAAACACACCTCCCCCCCCGGCGCTGATTCGCGAATACGTCGCGCTGAAATCATATTGGGGCGTAACCCCCTACCTCGAAGACCTGCTGCGAGACACCCTTTACCCAATTCTGGCCGCGGCGTAAGCCTTTAGGCCCCAGTACTGAAGGAGGCACGATGCCGGCAACGCTGGTATTAACGAACGGGCGGATTTATACGTTGGACCCGGCGCGGCCGCACGCCACGGCGGCCGCCATTCGGGACGGCCATATCCTGGCCGTGGGCAGCGACAGCGAGATGAAGAGCCTTCTGGGTCCGGGTGGGGAATGGGTTGNTCTGGGCGGCCGGTTTGTGACACCCGGCNTGGTGGACGCCCACGTCCACTTCCAGCATTTCGCGTTGAGCCTGCAAAACGTTGACCTGGAAGGCGCGGCCACAAAACAGGCCGCCCTCGACCGCATCGCCGCCTTCGCCCGCGAGCACCCGGGCAGCGGCTGGATGCGCGGTCGCGGCTGGGTGCAGGACGCCTGGCCCGATCGCGCNTTTCCCACAGCGGCCGACCTGGACGCCATTATCCCCGATCGCCCGGTCTATTTCTCGCACAAGAGCGGCCACGCCGGCTGGGTCAATTCGCTGGCGCTCAAGATAGCTCAAGTCAATGAGACCACGCCCGACCCGCCGGGCGGGCAAATTCAGCGCGACGCCGCCGGGCGGCCGACGGGCATACTNTTCGAAGACGCCATGGACCTGGTTGCTGGCCACATTCCCCGCCCCTCNCCAGANGANATCGCCATGGCCATGAAGAAAGCGCAGGCCTACTGCTGGTCGGTCGGCCTCACTGGTCTCCATGACTTCGACGGGCGGGACTGTTTCGTGGCGCTGCAACTGTTGCGAGATTCGGGCGAGTTGGGGCTGCGGATCGTCAAAAATGTGCCCGTCTACCGCCTGGAGNACGCGCTGGGGGTTGGTCTGCGTTCAGGCTTCGGCGACGACTGGCTGAGGATCGGCGGCGTCAAGATTTTTGCCGACGGCGCGTTGGGCTCCAAGACGGCGGCCATGATCGCCCCTTATGAGGGCGAGCCGGAGAATCTCGGCATCGTCGTGACCGACAAGGAAGAGATGCTGGAGAAGGCGCGCCAGGCCAGCGCGGGCGGCCTCAGCGTCACCGTTCACGCCATCGGCGACCGGGCAAACCACGACGTGCTGGATGTGTATGAATTATTGCGAAAGGAAGAAAAGGCGCGCGGCGGGCCGCGTCTGCGCCATCGTATCGAACACGTGCAAATTCTGCATCCCGCCGACCTCAACCGGCTGGCCGGGCTAGACATCATCGCCTCCATGCAACCCACGCATGCCACGTCCGACATGGAGATGGCCGNCCGGTACTGGGGGGAGCGCGCACGGTATAGCTATGCCTGGCGAACCATGTGGGACAGCGGCGCGCTGGTCGTGTTCGGNTCCGACGCGCCGGTCGAACGGATCGACCCACTACCGGGCATCCACGCGGCCGTGACCCGGCAACGGGCCAATGGTTTTCCGGATGAGGATGGATGGTACCCGCAAGAGCGCCTGACGATGGATGAAACGCTCTACGCCTTCACCAAGGCGGCGGCCATCACCGCCGGGCAAAAGAAAACGCAGGGAAGTATTGCGCCGGGCATGCTGGCCGACCTGACAATCTTTGAGCAAGACCTGTTTGAGGTCCCGCCTGACGAGTTACTCGAAGTTGGCGTCGCCGCAACGATTGTGGGCGGCCGTTTCCGCCATCGAACCTGGTAACAGTCGCAAGAAAAAAGACCCCGAATTTCGCAGGTGAAACCCGGGGTCTCTGGCATCTTGGCCTTACATTACGCCGCGTTTTGTCTCGGCCACAAGGTGATCGACCACAGCCCGCAGCGCCTCTTCCTGATTCCGGTCGCCGCCGTGCTCCCGATACACCCGTAGCTGCTTGTCGGCGCTCGTGCCGTCGCGCAGGATGTTGTGAACGTGCTCAACCTCCTGGCGGCTGTCGAGGTCATCCACCACGTCATCCAACAGTTCCAGCAGCTCCCCGATGAGATGCGGGACGGGAACCGAGGATTCGATGCCGAAATCGATTAGCTCGCCCTCGATACCATAGCGCACGGCGCGCCACTTGTTCTCAGTGATGTGAACATGGCGATACTGCCGCCAGGACATATTTTGCTTGCGAAGCTTGAGCAGCTTGGCGCAAATCGCCTGGAACAGCGCGGCGATGCAGACGCAATCATCGACGCTGGTGCAGATGTCGCTGATGCGAAATTCCAGGGTGCTATAGACGGGGTGCGGCCGCAGGTCCCACCAGATCTTCGCCCGCTTGTCCAGCTTGCCAAACGCGCCAACCCGCTCGAGCATCATCTCGTAGCGCTTNTAATCGGACCATGAGATGAAGGAATGGGGNATGCCCGTGCGCGGCAATGATTGGAAAACGACGCTGCGGTAGGACTTCAGGCCGGTATCTTGCCCGCGCCAGAAAGGGGAGCTCGTGGAGAGGGCCAACAGGTGGGGGATGAAGTAACGCGCCTGGTTCATAACGGCGATGAGCATTTCCCGCGAATCGGGGTCCTCGCCGAAACCGACGTGGACGTGCATCCCGAAGATCAGCAACTGGCGNGCCACGCCTTGCATGTCATCGAGCAGCTCNTTATANCGGGTTCCCTCAGTGATGATCTGGTCTTCCCAGCGAGCGAACGGGTGCGTTGACGCGGCGGCGATCATCAACCCGTTCTCGTCAGCCAGTTCAAGGACGTCCCGTCGAAGACGCGTGATTTCGGCNCGCGCCTCCTTGATGTTNTGGCAGATATGACTCCCTACCTCGACNTGCGACTGCATCAGTTCCGGCTTCAGATCNAGCTTCTTCTCNCGNATCTGATCCTGCGTAAGCAGNTCGCTGATATACGTGCGCAAGTCACGCGTTGCGGGGTCAATGATCTGGTACTCTTCTTCAATACCGAGGGTTAAAGGCTGATCTGGAACTGCCATGACATTTCCTCAATGGGCGATCGTGNTGNCTANTNCTCAANATATCGACAGGNATGTTGCTGGGCGAGGATTATAACACGCGACAANAGACCAANGTAATATAAANTNNTCGACCGCCATCCCATCNTTNTTTAGCCGGCCATTCCTTGCAAGTAGGCTGTCAGAAGACGCACGCCGAAGCCCGTGCCGCCCACAGGTGTATAATCCGCCGCTTTTTCGGTCATGGCCATCCCGGCGATGTCGAGGTGGGCCCACGGGTAGTTGGTGAATTCGCGCAGGAAAACGGCCGACGTGCCGACGCCGCCCATCCGGCCGCCGCTGTTTTTCATATCCGCGACCTCGGAATTGATCGTGCGGCGATAATCGTCATAGAGCGGCAAGGGCCANATGCGCTCGTACGTCGCCTCGGAAGCGGCCAGCAGTTTATCGCGCAACGAGTCATCGTTGCAGAAAATGCCGGCGGCCACGCCCCCACCCAGAGCGACCACGCACGCCCCGGTCAGGGTGGCCAGGTCGATGACCGCATGCGGCTTATAAGTCTCGGCGTGAACGAGCGCGTCGGCCAGGACCATCCGCCCTTCGGCGTCGGTGCTGATGATCTCTATCGTCTTGCCGTTGGACGCGGTGATGATGTCCGCGGGACGGTAAGCATAGGCGTCGGGCATATTCTCNGTGCACGGGGTAATGCCGATGACNCGTAGGGGGATGCCCAACCGGCCGACGGTCTCCATCGCCCCCAGGACGGCCGCCGCGCCGCCCATATCGGATTTCATGTCGCCCATTCGCTCCGACGGCTTGATTGAAATGCCGCCGGTATCGAAGGTAATCCCCTTGCCCACCAGTACGACGGTCGGCAGGTCGTTGCGGCCGCCATTGTGCTCGAGGATGATGAACTTCGGCGGTTCCCCCGCGCCCTGGGCCACGGCCAGGTAGGCGCCCATGTTTCGCTCGGCGGCCCACTCGCGGTCGCCGATGGTAAGNCCCATGCCGTGCGCGNCGGCNATGGNCTGGGCAGTTTCCGCNAGCTTTGTGGGCGTGGCGATGTTTGGCGGCATGTTGACCAGATCGCGAGCCAGTCCAACACCCGCGGCCACCGCCTCGGCCGTCTTCGCGCCCCGGGCAATCGCGTCCATGCGTCCCTTGTCGAACTCAACCAATACGAGCGAGTCGATCTCGTTGGCGGACTCTTTCTTCTTGGGCGCGTCGAAGCGGTAGGTTGCCAGCAACGCCCCTTCGACGGTGGCCTGGACGGCGGCCTCGACATCCAGCCCCCCGCTGCCCGCGCCCTGGACGATCGTCGCTACCTGCTTCGCGTTCAGATCGCGCGCGCGTTTGGTCGCCGCGGCCGACGCCCGGCGCGCGCCTTCCAGATTTAAGTTTTCCGCCTTGCCCAGCCCCACGACCAGGACGCGTCGCGCTGCCACGGCCCCGCGCGGATAGAGCACGGCCACTTCACCAGCCTTCCCCTTAAAGTCGCCGCCGGCGACCAGGTCCGAAATCATGCCCCCTAGCGCCTTGTCGACTGCGCCGGTCGCGCCACCGGGGGCGGATACCCCTTCAAAGAGGTTCACGATAAGGGTATCTGCGCCGGATTCCACGATATTGCCGTTCTCAATTTTGATGTCCATTCTTTCTCCTTGGCGATAGAGCCTTTTTCGTCACATGGCTCAAAAAGTTGGGTTTATTCTCTCATTACATCCCCGCCTAGACAATGAGCGCGCCGTTGGTTATGCTTGCCTTCGGCGCGACATATCAGCCAATACCTGTAGTGAGGTCAAATCCATGAAAGTATTAATTATCGGCGGCACACGTTTCCTCGGCCGCGCGCTGGTGGATGAAGGCATTGCCGCCGGCCATGCAATAACCCTGTTCAACCGCGGCCAATCCAACCCCGGCCTTTTTCCGAATATCGAGCAAATCCATGGCAACCGGGATGGCGGTCTGTCCGCGCTCGGGGGACGAAGCTGGGACGTGGCCATCGATACGTGCGGTTACGTCCCGCGGATCGTGCGCGCCGCGGCCGAATATCTGTCGGATGTCGTCGAGCATTACACGTTCATCTCCTCGCTTTCGGTCTATTCCGAGCCTCTTCCGGCGGGCGTGGATGAGTCGGGGGCCGTGGGGACAATCGAGGACGAGACGACAGAAGAGATCACCGGCGAAAGTTATGGTCCGTTGAAGGCCCTCTGCGAACAAGCAGCGACGAAGGCGATGGGCGGCCGCGCGCTGCACGTTCGCGCCGGCCTCATTGTTGGCCCTTACGACCTGAGCGACCGATTTACCTATTGGCCGGTACGGGTGGCTCGCGGGGGCGAGGTGCTCGCGCCCGACTCGCCCGATTACGGCGTTCAGTTTATCGACGTGCGCGACCTGGCTCGATGGATCCTGACCGCCGCGGCCGACAGATTGACCGGTCCCTATAACGTGACCGGACCCGGCCGGCCGTTGCCGCTGGGCTTGCTCCTCGATACGTGCCGGGCGGTGGCCGGTAGCGACGCCCGGTTCACGTGGGTGGACGAGGCGTTCCTGCTGGCCCAGAACGTCGCCCCATTCACCGAGATGCCACTGTGGGTGCCGACCGAATCAGGTGGATTCAATGCCTTCGACGTCAGCAAAGCGCTGGCAGCCGGGCTCATCTACCGCCCTTTTGCCGAAACGGTGCGCGACACGCTGGAGTGGGCAACGCAGCGGCCGGACGGGTACGTCTGGCGCAACGGATTGACGCCGGAACGCGAAGCCGAACTCCTGGCGGAGTGGCATCGCTCCGGTCGCTAGCGCCGGCCGATTCGGGCGCTTATTTTTAGGGAGTGACTAAACTCGTAGGCATATAAAATCAATCAGCGGTCTTTTATCGAAGGGTCGTTGCTGATTGTGTAGTTGTCGCCGGTTC
>JAACJX010000221.1 GCA_014237545.1 Ardenticatenia bacterium
GGTAGGCGCAGATGGCAGCCGAGAGGGTGTCGCCGCTGCCGTGGGTGTTGATCGTGTCGATACGCGGCTGCGGCAGTTCGGTCCACTCGACGCCGTCCCAGTAGGCGTCAACAATTTCCTCGCCCCGCCGCAGCCCTTTGACCAGGACGGCCGGCGACAGACCGCGGACCACCGCCGGAAGACCCGTTTGAGCGCTCGTCGTCTGTGGTCCGTCGTCTGTCGTCCAGAGCAGCGCCGCCTCGGCCAAATTGGGCGTCACCAAATCGGCCAGCGGGAAGAGCCGTTCGNGATAGGCGGCGGCGACCTCTGGTCNGAACATTGCCTCGCCGCGGTGGTTGACGAGGACGGGGTCGATAATTAGCGCAAAAGACCTGTCAGGTTTTCCGAAACCTGACAGGTCTGAGTGTTGCCAATACCTTAAGCGTTCGGCCACCGCCTCGATGATATCCACGCGGCCGAGGAAGCCGGTCTTGATCGCCGCCGCGCCGTAGTCGGACAGGACGGCGTCGATCTGCGCCGCGACCACCGCCGGCGGCAGGTAGTGGACTTGACTGACCGCCACGCTGTTCTGCGCCGTGACGGCGGTGATGGCGCTCATCCCGTAAGCGCCCAGCGCCGCCCACGNCTTGAGGTCGGCCTGCGCGCCGGCCGCGCCGCCGGAGTCGGAGCCGGCGATGGTGAGGAGGGGGAGGGGCTGGTCAACCATGGCCTGATTGTAGCAAATGCGCTGTCTCGCGCCGTTTCCCCCATTGTGTTCCACCCTGGAAGTCATTATAATGCGTTTTGNAAGCAGGCCGTCGCATCCGTTTCCGTGCGATTCCTTGCCGCCCATTCGGGTTAACACATTTTCGTATCGAAAGTCACACCACTGTCCGTTATGACTGGAAACACCTGCTTTTTCAACCAAGCGCCTGGCCCGGCATTGCGACCGGCAATGGAGCACATCGATTTCCTACCCCCGTTTTCGGCCACCCTATCCGCGGCCACGTCCCACTTTAGTCGTTAGAGNCCGGGCTATTGCGTTCGGACGATTGAATCCATGCTCACCCCAAGGGTAAGCGTGGAAGGGAGAAAAACTGATGACGACGAATCGCCGTTTCGGGTTGAACGTGCTCGTNTTGGCATTGTTATTAAGCCTGACGAGCGGGTATGTGCTCTTCGCCCAGGGTTCCGGGGGTGACCTNNCCGGCACAGCNGCAGGAGCCGGACAGGGGGATGCGGCGGCGNCCANCGAGGAGCAGGGACCGGCGGACGAACAANGCCCCACGAGCGCCGACGCGGCCTGTACCGGCGGCACCGCGCCGGCGGTTGAAGGCACCACGCTTACGGAATGCTACCAGCGCACNATCACTGTAGGCGGTAACAATCGCACNATCCGCGTGTGGTACACCACGGATACGACGACCTATAACGTGGATGGCGAAAGTTACGTCCACGGCGTCACCGGTGAATCCCAGGCGTCGGACGTGGCCGATGCCGTCGCCGAGAGCTGGCAAGCGGTCTTTGCCCACAGCGCCATTGGCGGCCACACGGCCCACGAACCCTACATCAACGGGTGCAGTTCCGTACTGAATATTCAGTTGCGGGACGGCAAGGGNTGGTCGGGCATCGCCTATTGGGGGTCATCGGGCAACTGCAACATCGGCATCGACGCGCCGATGATCAGCAACGGTGTCGGCGTCGGTGATGACGGCGTCGTCTTCCACGAAGTGCAGCACTACACCCAGTACTCNTATGACGACGGCTGCTATGCCGACTTCCAGCCGCTCTACTCGGCCGGCAACGCCTGGATCGAGGGCTGGGCCAATCTGGCCGGCAANAACGCCACCAATGCGGCCAACGACGCCGANTACAGTGTGTCGTCCTANGANAGCAGTAACTCCTACTACGACCTGGACTACACAGACCTGCACGCGCAATATCTCATCCAGCAATTCGGCGGCAACGGCGCGCCAACGGATGCGGCCTTCGGCGTCAAGGCTGTCTACGAACACTACCGGAAATGCGACCAATTCGACGACATCTTCGTCATGGATGAGACCATCCAGTCGCTGACCGGCGGGGCCAAGACGGAGAAGTGGGCCTTCGTCGATTTCGAGGCCGCCTACTATGCCTACCCCTATGCCGATCCGGACACGCAGCCGGAACTGGTCTTCCCCGATGCCGACGACAAGCCCACCGGCACGCCGGCCTTCGCCCAGAACGTCAACATGGCCGCGGGCAGCCAGAGCTGGGTGCAGTCCTCGCCCGAAGATTGGACCGGCCGCTACTACCGGATCAATCCCCAGTCGGGCTGCGCGTTCGTGGAGCTTCACGTCGAGACGCAGCCGCCCGGCGGCGAGGTTGGCATCAACTTTATGGCCGTCAACACGTCCACGCCGACGGTGCAGCGCTCGGCCCACATCGGCGACAACGCCACGCGGCTGTTCGCCGGGTTCCCGGCCAACAACCAGCTGGTGGTCAACGTCCCCAGCTTCGACAGCGTGATGACTTATCAGGTCACCGCGAACTGTGTCACGCCGACGATCAACATCCTGGAGCCGGTTCACAACCCCGGCCACGCGATGGTCGGCGCGCCCGATAGCCCGTTCGCCATCCTGACCCGGTTCGAGGTGACGAGCGCCGGCCTGCCCGTCAGCGGCATCGCGCCCTCAATCGTCTCCTTCGACGCCGAGGGGGATGCGCCGACGCTGGTGGCCGGGTCGTTCCAGGAAGTGGGACCGGGCGAATATTGGGCCGCCATCGTCCCGCCGACCAAGCCCTTGGGCACGACGTTTGTCGACTATGAGGTCTGTCTGAACACCTCCATCTGCGACAGCGAGAACGACGCCTTGCTCTACGTGGATCCGGGCAACGTCGACACCGTCTACCTGTTCGATGAATCGGGATCGATGGCCACCGAAGACACTCCCGGCGAGGGCACGCGCATCACCAACGCCAAAAAGGCCGGCCTGGTTTTGCCCGACCTGCTGCGCAACGGCGACCGGCTGGGCATTATCGGCCACGGCGGGCTAGACGTCCCGGCGGGGTGCGGCTTGCCGGGCGGCACGGGCAACTGCGCCAACGGCAACATCGTGCGCCTGCCGCGGATTAACAATGTCTCCGTTCCGGGCGACATCGCCATCGCCAAGGCGGCCGTCGCCACGGTGACGGATCGCGTCGTCTGGACGAACACCGGCCAGGGGCTGATCGACGCCAAGGACATGTTGCTGGCCAACCCCGGCAACACCAACCCCGACCACATCATCCTGCTCAGCGATGGGCAGGAGAACGCCAACCCGCTCTATGACACCCCGGCCGTCCGCGGCGCGTTGCAGGCCGCCGGCGTCTGCGTCGATACGATCGGCCTGGGGCCGGAAGCGCCGGGCGCGCTGTTGGCCCAGATCGCCGCGCAAAACTGCGGCACCTATACCCCCGTTCCCACCTCGGGGCTGGGCACCGGCCTGCGCGCCGAGGACGCCATTACCACCGCGCGAGCGCAATTACTGGCGATGGGCGCGCCGGACGTGCTGATCGACACCATCAGCGCGGTCAACGCAGCTCCCTTCTACCCCGCCCAACTGGGCATTGCCAACGCCAACGAGTACCTGGACGCGAACGCCCAGGACGCGACGCGTGTGTTCCACTTCCTGCACCGGGCCGTGCCGACGACCGACTACAGCACCCACTTCGCGGTCATCGACAAGTCGGTCAGCAGCTTCCAGTTCACGGTGGTGGGCAAGCAAGAGGACAACAAGGGCATTCGCTGGGTCGAGTTGCTCATGCCCGGCATGGACCCGCAGGGCCGCTGGATTCCCGTCAGCCCGCCCGTGGGGGCCACGCCGCCTGACTGGGACATTCGCAACGACCCGTTCCAGGATGTGGTCATCGTCGACAAACCGGAGCCGGGCCTGTGGGGCTTCCGGGTGCGCTACGCCGAGGTACCGGGCGATTACATCATGAACTTGGCCGTCCAGACGACGATCCGGCTGGAAGGCAACCTGCTGAACCTGAAGAACGGGCAGGCCATGGCCGGCGACACAGTGCCGATCGTGGCCACGCTGATGGACCATCAGGGATTGTTGCCCGGCGCGGCTGTCGCGGCATTCATCAGCAACGAGGGCGGCACCGACGCGACGCTGCTGCTCGACGATGGCAACCACAACGACGGCGGCGCGGGCGACGGCATCTACGGCTTCCCGTATAGTCTGACCGACCATGGCGGCTCATACGCCGTCCGCATCGTGGCCGTGGTCAAGAACCCGGCCGACCCCAACGAGAACCTGATCCGCGAATGGAACGGCGGATTCTGGATCGATGGCCCGCAGGACGACGGCAAGTGGGAAGGCGACTCCGACGGCGACGGCATGCCCGACGACTGGGAGAAGCGCTGCAAGCTGATCGTNGGCCAGAACGACGCCCGCGCCGACAACGACCGGGACGGNNTGNNGAANATTCGCGAGCTGGANNTGGGCACGTTGCCGTGCNNNGNCGATACCGACCGCGGCGGCGAGCGCGACGGCAGCGAGGTGGCCGGCGGNCGCAATCCCCTGTGGGCCAACGATGATAAGGCCTACAAGGTCACGGGNATCGCCATCCTGCCTTTCAACGGCGCGATCATCGTCAACTGGTCGCAGCGGCCGGATACCCACACCAACGTGAAGCTGTGCATCAGCACCGTGGCCGGGGCGCTGGGCGATTGCCAGGACATGGGCGCCAGCGGCGAGTTTAAGCTCGAGGGGCTGAAGAACGGCCAGACGTACTACGTGACGCTCTATGGCGAAGGCCCGGATGGCNCTCAGGGCGCCTACTCGGACCCGATTCCGGTGACGCCGAAAGAGGATCCCATCCCGCCGCAGGGCGCGTTCTTCATCGACGGCCCCGGTGTGGTCGAGGGCGGCGATGTCACGATGTCGCGCAATGTGGTGCTCCAGGTCGACGCGGTGGATACCGACAGCGAGTATGACGGCCCGGCCGGGCTAGGCTCCCACACCATCCCCCACGGGCTGGTCGGCGCCGAGAATGCCGGCATGTTCACCGTCAGCGGCAACGTCGAGATGCGCTTCGCCAACACGCTGAACGCCATCCNCACCGCGCCGTGGGAACCGCTGGCGCCGACCAAGAATTGGACGCTGGAGTGCGCNCCGGGCGCNATGTGCACCGTCTTCGGGCAATTNCGCGANGGCGCGGGCAACGAGTCGCTCGTCATCGACCAGAAGATCATGCTGGCGTTGGAGCCGCCGAAGACGTATCTGCCGATTTTGTTCAGGCCGTAGGGTTTAAACCACCTGCAATATAGAAAAGACCTCCGGGAGACGCATCCCGGAGGTCTTTTCTATTCGCTATTTCTATACGCCTTATGATCGGCGAATCGGTTACATATTCTTGACAATCGCCTTGGCGAAGCCGGACGAACTCACCTTCGTCGCCCCTTCGATCTGGCGGTGCAGGTCGTAGGTGACGACCTTGTCCTGGATCGTCTTGGCCATGGCCTGCTCCACCAGGTCGGCCGCTTCCTGCCAGCCCATGTACTCCAGCATCATCACGCCGCTGAGGATGAGGCTGCCGGGGTTGACCATGTCCTTGCCCGCATACTTGGGGGCCGTGCCGTGGGTGGCCTCGAACAGGGCCACGCCNNCGCCGANGTTGCCGCCGGGGGCCATGCCCAGCCCGCCGACCTGCGCCGCGGCCGCGTCGCTGATATAGTCGCCGTTGAGGTTCAGCGTCGCCAGCACGCTGTAGTCATCGGTGCGGGTGATGAGCTGCTGGAGCATGTTGTCGGCTATGCGGTCGTTGATGACGATCTTGCCCGCCGGGGCCTGGCCGTCGTACTGGCTCCACAGCTCGTCCTCGGTCACGACGTGGTCGCGGAACTCCTGCGTCGCCACTTCGTAGCCCCAGTTCTTGAACGCGCCCTCGGTGAACTTCATGATGTTGCCCTTGTGGACGAGCGTCACCGACGGCCGGTTGTGNTCGACGGCGTACTGGATGGCCTGGCGCACGAGCCGCTTGCTGCCGAATTCGCTGACCGGCTTGATGCCGATGGCCGAACCCTCGCGCACGTTCTTGCCCAGCTTCGTGTTCATGAACTCGATGATGGCCCTGGCCTCGTCGGTGTTGGCTTCCCATTCGACGCCGGAGTAGACGTCTTCGGTGTTCTCGCGGTAGATGACGATGTTCATCTTCTCCGGGTGCTTCATCGGGCTGGGCGTGCCGGGGATGTAGCGCACGGGGCGGACGCAGGCGTAGAGGTCGAGCACCTGGCGCAGGGTCACGTTGAGGCTGCGGAAGCCGCCGCCGATGGGCGTGGTCAGCGGGCCCTTGATGCCGACGATGTACTCGCGCATGGCGTCGAAGGTCTCTTCGGGCATGTAATTGCCGTCGTATTTCTCGGCCGCCTTCTCGCCGGAATAGATCTCCATCCAGGCGATCTTGCGGCGGCCGCCGTAAGCTTTCTCGACAGCCGCGTCCCATACCATGATGGAAGCGGGGGTGATATCGACGCCGATGCCGTCGCCCTCGATGAAGGCCACGATCGGGTGGTCCGGCACATGGAGCCGGCCGTTCTCATAGGTTATTTTTTCGCCGGCAGGCACTTGAATATTCTTGAATGGCATGATTCAACGATCTCCTGACTGATTGATTTGTTGAGCGTGCGATTTGGGCTCTTGCCGTGAAGGCCACATCGAATGGCCGCAAGGTGTGTTATAATGAGCGTGACGATTATACGATCGTTTCGCCGGTTTGAGTAAGGGCAACGCGCACATTTCCGAAAATTTGAGATGACGACACGGTTGGCGGGGGCATTTGGCCGTTGGCGGGCGCGGGTTGGCGCGCGAACAGCCGCGTCGCAGTTTAAGAGTGCGTGAACATCCTTATGTCCTGGAAACATAACGCGCGTATTGACGTATAGAATAGCAGTAGTTGAGTAAGGATAGAATCCGCGTTGAGTTGTACGTTCAGACGCCTGATACCATCGGGAGTAATGCAGAAGCTCGCTCTCGTCATCCTGGCCATCATCGTATTCGGGCTTACCGCTTGTAACCGGCAGACCGGTGCCGCTGAACCGACCGCCGGCAGCGTGCTGCCGACCGATCCGCCGTCGACCGATCCCGCCACCATAGCCATCCAACCGACCGACACCACCGCGCCGACGAACACCTTTGCCCCCACGGAGCCGCCGACTGATATCCCCGCGCCGGCGACAGACCCGTCGCCCACGGCCGAGCCGTCGCCGACGGCCGTGGCCGACCCGACCGACGCGGCCGACCCGACCGACGCGGCCGACCTGTCCCTGAATTACACCGACCTGGTTCTCCATCCGGTGCCCAAGATTTACGCCGGCGACAAGGTGACGTTCCAGATATTGCCCTACGTGCCGGAAAGCCTCAGCGTCTATGACGTGACGGCGGCGATCCTGGTCGACGGCGTGCAGGTGGCCGGCGGGCCGCTGGACCGCCGCAACTGGAACGGGCAGGCCGAGGGCGTCTACGAGTGGGCCTGGGACACGACCGGCCTGAGCGGCGACTACCGCGTCGAGGTGGTGCTCGACCCGGCCGATGCCATCCAGGTGGGCGACGAGGACCCGCTGAACAACACTATCTCGCTGCTGGCCACGGTCCACGTGCCCACGGGGCAGGCGGCGCGAGACCTCGAGGCCACGTGGGAAACGATGGAGAACAACTGCTGCGTCATCCACGTCGTCAGCGGCACGGCCGCGGCCCGCGACATCGGCACGCTGGCCCCGATGATGGACCAGGCCGTGGGCCAGGCGGCCAACCGGCTGGGCGTCGTGCCCAGCCAGAAGCTCCACGTCTACTTCATCGACCGCGTGGTGGGCCAGGGCGGCTTCGCCGGCACGGACATGGTCGTGTCCTACGTCGACCGGCGGTATGCCGGCGGCGGGTTCTACGAGTTGCTGGTCCACGAGGCGAGCCACATCCTCGACCAGCAGTTCGCCCCGCAGCGCATCTCCTTTCTGGCCGAGGGGCTGGCGGTGTGGGTCACGGGCGGCCACTACAAGACGGAAGACCTGACGCAGCGCTCGGCGGCGTTGCTGGCGCTGGGTAAATACGTGCCGTTGACCGAACTCATCAACGACTTCTACCCGGTGCAGCACGAGATCGGCTATCTGGAGGCGGGCGGCCTGGTCACGTACCTGGTGGAGCGCGGCGGGTGGAACACATTCAAGAGCTTTTACAGCGACGTATCGGCCGACGACGGACCGACGCTGGCCGGCGCGGTGGACGTCAATTTGCAGCGCTACTACGGCGCGTCGTTGGCCCAGATCGAGGCGGAGTGGACGGGCAAGCTCCAGAGCGTGGTGGTCGACCCGGCGGCGATCGATGACCTGCGGACGACTATCCGCTACTACGACGTGGCTCGCCGCTATCAGGAGCTCTATGACCCGACGGCCCACTACCTGAGCGCGTGGTTGCCCCACCCGACGCAGGTGCGCGAGTTCGGCAACCCGGCCGACCTGACGCGCCGGCCGGAAGAGGAGATCAACATCACGCTGGAGGTGATGCTGACCGCGGCCGATACGGCGTTGCGCGGCGGCGACTACGGCCGGGCTAACGTGATCCTCGACAGCGTGAGCAATATTCTCAATAACAACGGGGCGATCATCGACCCGATGGCGACCAGCTATCTGCGGATTGTGCAGGCCGCGACCGAGTTCGACTACGAGCTGCAAACGGTTGACCTGCAGGGCAACACCGCCTACGCCATGGCGACGCAAGCGCCCGACATCCGGCTGAAGCGGCTGGTGATGGAGATGCGCGGCCCGAACTGGGTGATTTTGTCGCATTGACGACCGCCGGCCGACGACCGCCGGCTATGGCGGATAGAGGGAAGAGGAC
>JAACJX010000225.1 GCA_014237545.1 Ardenticatenia bacterium
CTTCCGCGCCGGCATTCCATTCCGGCACAGATCTCCCCCTAAGGACACGTTTCAGTGGGTTGGATCTACGGTGGGTCCTGCTCTCCATATTCTCCATGGCGCCGCGCCGAGCTAGCGCGCGCCTGACAAAGTCCGCATCTAAACGCTATTAAAGTCCCTCCAAAACAAGAGGGCCGGGAATAAAAAGACGCCTCGCTCGAGGGGAGTGCGGCGTCGGCAAAAAGGGGGGGGTGCAGGTTTGTATCGGCTATATTGCCGCCCCTATAGCCCAAATACGTGTGCAAATAGTACTATTATTATGATGATATGTCAATAGGAAAGGGCCGGTTTACGCATTGTTGCGAGGAAGACAGCCGGGCCGGTTCGCCGGCCGCTCAGGGCTGCCGCTGCTCGATCACCAGCGGGTCGCCATACCGGTCGCGCGTGGTCGACAGCGTGTAGCCGCCGTAGACGCACTCCCCCTGCGTCACCTCGCGCACGCGCCCTTCGACGGTCAGGTTGTGAGTCGTGTCGGGCAGGAGTTCGATCTCGATCTCCTTGGGGAATTCATCGAACGGCGCGGTGAAGGTACCCGACTCGGTGGTGATGGTAATCGCCTCGCCGTTGCCCAGGTCAACGGTGATGATCTGGCTCAGTTCATCCGTCGGCGAGGTNACCGGCTCCACGNAGAAGAACTCCGGNGTNGCCACNGGGCANTGNGNGGTCTCGCTNTCNTNTGTNGGCGNCTCCTGCGTCGGCCCGGCGGTCGGCGCGGCCGGCTCCNCGCCNGGCGAGATGGCNTCGTTGGCCAGCAGGAAGAAGAGGANGATGCCCAGGNCNAGGATGACNATGANCAGNACGGACGTGAGCGATAGTTTCATCTCGGTTCCTCCCCGAAGTTAATCCACNGTATTGGGATCGACGATGTANTGCCACCAGTTGTAGGCGATGCCGTTCTTCGACCCGCCGATCTTTGGCAGCAGCTCGAACCACCACTTNTGGTGNAGCCGGATGTCGCCGTCGCCCCAATCGCGGCAATCGACCNTCTCGGCCGCCCCTTCCAGGTCGGGGAAGTTGCGCCAGGTNCGCCAGCGGCTCAGNACCTNGCGCTTGTTGCCCCAGTCGTAGTCGCGCTCGCTGTTGGGCGCGTAGTGCATCCAGCCGACCTCGGCCTGGCCGGGGTTCTTGAATTCGTGGCGAATGAACCGCTCCCACAGGTTGTCATCCCCCCGCTCGCGGCGGAAAGTGTATTTCATGATCGACTCGGCTCGGTGGCCGAACGCTTCCAGCATCTCGCCGACACCACGCTGGTAGTTGAAGCCCATGATGACGAACCGCTTGCGGGCATGGGCCGTCTGCGTCAGCGGCGGCGCGTTGCACCAGAACGCCCCCGGCCCGCCCATGATCGACTCGTAATAACCGGCATAGGGAAAGGCGAACAGCCAGAACTCATCGACAAGGTCTTCGTCCACCTTGCGCACCATGTCGAACTCGGCCAGCAGGGCATCGTAATCGACCAGGTCGGGATCGTGGAATCCCTTGCGCTCGGTCCAGGCCTTGACGAACGCGTCGGCGGTATAGGTGAAGCCGTCGGCCTTGCGCGGGAACTTGTCGACCGTGATCGTCTCGACGATCTCGTAGTTGAGGTAACCGCCGCTGCACTCGCGCAGGTCCTTGATATAGCCGTCGACCAACCGGCTGGTGTCGTTCCAGCGCAGCACCTTGTCGAGCCGCTCGTTGCCGGCGCCCGGCACGCGCGGGTTGTGGATGATGAGCGACACGCGCCGCCGGACCGGCTCCGGCGCGCCGCCGGCCGGTTCGTCATAGACCTCCTGGCCCAACTCCTTGATCCCTTTCTCGATCAGATCGCCGAGGCTCTCCAGGAATCCGCCTTTCCGCTTTGCCATACTCATCTCCTTCAATCGAGTTACGCCCCAACGGCTTCGCGGGCCAACATTACTTCCAATGCCGCCAGCAACGCGTCCACGTCAGCCTCATCATTATACCCTTGAATCGAAACGCGGATGAATTGCCGCCCGTTCCACTGAATCAGGGGGATCTCCACGTGGTACTCGCCATAGAGCCGCTTTTTAAAAGCCGGCAGATCGGCGATCGGCGGCAGGGCGGCGATGGCCATCTGGCTGTAGGCGTCGCCCGCCGGTCGCGGGTAGAGCGACNGCCGGCCGGTCAGCCCCTCGAGGCGGCCGATGGCATCCTCCACCAGCGCCCGGCAGCGCGCGNGAACGGCCGGCCAGTCGTGGCGCGCCTGAAATTCGATCGCCGCCGGTACGGCCAGANAGGCGGCGTAGTCATTGGTGCCGGGGTATTGGATGTAGTCCAAAAAGTCGCTNCCGAAGGTAAGCAACCGCCCCTCACCCCANCCCCAGCCGACGATCAGCGGCTCGATCAGGCGTTGCGCCTCGGGCCGGGCGTAGAGGAACCCGGCCCCCTTGGGCGCGCAGAGCCACTTGTGGCAATTCCCNNCGTAGAAGTCCGCGCCAGTGGCCGCCAGGTCCAGCGCGATCTGCCCCGGGGCGTGCGCCCCGTCGACCACGGTGAGGATGCCGGCCGCCCGCGCCCGCGCGCAGATCGCCTCGACGGGCAGGCGCATGGCCGTGGGCGAGGTGATGTGGCTNAGGAAGATGACCTTCGTTCGCGGTGTTACGCCGGCCCAGAACTGATCCGCGACCTCGGCCGCGGGCGCCAGCGGCAGGGGCAGGGGCTGGCGGACGTAGCGGAACCCGCGCTCCCGGCTCATGAACAGCCAGGCGTTCTCGCACGCGCCGTATTCGTGGTCGGTCGCCAGCACCTCGTCGCCCGGCCCCAGCCGCAGCGAGCGAGCGACGACGTTGACGCCGAAGGTGGCGTTGGGCACGTAGACCAGATCGCCCGCGGGAACGTTCAGGTAGCGGCCGAGCGCCTCGCGCGCCTCGGCCAGATATGCCCCAATATCGGTGCCCAGGAACTGGACCGGCTGCCACTCCAGCCGCCGCTGCCATTCCTGGTAGACGGCGAAGACCGGCCGCGGCGTGGCGCCGAAGGAACCGTGGTTCAGAAAGACGACATTGGGATCAAGCAGGAACTCATCGCGCAGGGAAGGGATCATGTGCAGTCCAGATACGTGATCGGTGAAATAAATGGCAAGCCGCCACGGCTGGATTGTCCTCCCGCGTGCGGCAGCCGGCAAGTCGGCGACCGCCTTCGGAATGGCACAAAATCGGGCGGCAAACATTAGGCACTTTTTGGCATTGACATCCATCGCTCCGTTCGCTATAGTTCTCCCCAACAACTGCATACCGTCACTTTTATCCAGAGAGGTGGAGGGACCGGCCCAATGAAACCTCGGCAACCCGGATTGAACGACAGGGATTCGTTCGACCGACAGGGTGCCAATTCCGGCAGACGATTCTGGAAGATGAGAGCGACAGGGACACGCGCAATCCCGCCACGCTGACATACAACCGGAATACACGCCAAATCGGACCCTCTGGACTCTCCATCGAGGGTCTTTTTGATCCTTCTGACCGATGCAGCCAAAAAACGAATGAAGGAGAACGATTTCGCATGACAACCAACGAACGCACATTCGGNTTCAANACGCGNCAGTTNCACGCCGGGCAGACCCCCGACCCGACGACCGGCAGCCGGGCCGTGCCCATCTACCAGACGACCAGCTANCAGTTCAAGAGCACCGAACANGCCGCGAACCTGTTCGCGCTGAAGGAGTTCGGCAACATCTACACTCGCATCATGAACCCGACCACCGACGTGCTGGAGCAGCGGCTGGCCGATCTGGAAGGTGGCGTCGGCGCGTTGGCGGCCAGCAGCGGTCATGCCGCCCAGACGATGGCCATCCTGACCCTGTGCGGCGCGGGCGACCACATCATCAGCAGCAGCCGGCTCTATGGCGGGACTTACAATCAGTTCAACTACACCTTCCCGCGCCTCGGCATCGACGTCACCTTCGTCGATCCGGCGAATCCCGAGGCGTTCGAAGCCGCCATTCGCCCCAATACCAAGCTCATCTACGGCGAAACGCTGGGCAACCCNGACATCAGCGTCTTCCCGTTCGAGGAAGTGGTGGCCATCGCCCAAAAACACAAGCTGCCACTGGTCATTGACAACACCTTCGCCACCCCTTACCTGTGCCGGCCGCTGGAGTGGGGGGCCAACATCGTCGTCCACAGCACGACGAAGTTCATCGGCGGCCACGGCACGTCGATCGGCGGCATNATNGTCGACGGNGGNAATTTCGACTGGACCAGCGGCCGCTTCGACAACTTCACCACGCCCGACCCGTCCTACCACGGCCTGGTGTACGCCGACCTGGGCGCGCCAGCCTTTATTCTCAAGGCGCGGGTTCAGGTCTTGCGCGACATCGGTGCGAGCCAGGCGCCGATCAATAGCTGGCTCACTATCCAGGGCATCGAAACGCTCAGCCTGCGCATGGACCGCCACGTAGCCAACGCCCAGCGCGTGGCCGAGTTCCTGGAAAACCACCCGCGCGTCAGTTGGGTGTGCTACCCCGGCCTGAAGAGCCACGGCGACCACGAGCGGGCCAAGAAAATATTGCCCANGGGGCCGGGGGCGATCCTCGGCTTTGGCATCCAGGGCGGCCGCGAGGCAGGCGAGAGGTTCATCGACAACCTGAAGCTGTTCAGCCACCTGGCCAACGTTGGCGACGCGCGCAGCCTGGCCATTCACCCGGCCAGCACGACCCACAGCCAGCTCACCGGCGAGGAGCGGCTGACGGCCGGCGTCACGCCCGACTTCGTGCGCCTCAGCGTTGGCCTCGAGGACATAGAGGACATCCTCTGGGATCTGGATCAAGCGCTGGAAGCCTCGGCGTAGTGATGAGTGATGAGTGACGAGTGACGAGTGACGAATGCGGACCAACCCACCGATTCGTCGCTCGTCATTTGTCATTCGCAATTCAAATATGACTAATTCCATCGGTATCGTCGTTCCACAGACGTTTACGTTCGCCGAAGAGGAGCCGTTTGTCCTCGAGAGCGGCGCGACGCTCGGCCCGGTCACGGTGGCCTATGAGACCTACGGCCGCCTGAACGCCGACCGCAGCAACGCGATCCTCATCCTCCACGCCCTCAGCGGCAGCGCCCACGCCGCCGGCTATCATTCGGCCGACGACACGCGACCCGGCTGGTGGGATGAGTGCATCGGCCCCGGCAAGGCGTTCGACACCGACCGCTACTTTATTATTTGCAGCAACGTCCTCGGCAGTTGCTACGGTTCCAGCGGCCCCAGCAGCCTCAATCCCGCCACGGGCCGCCCCTACGGCCTGAACTTCCCGGTCGTCACCATCGGCGACATGGTCCGCGCCCAGGTGCGCCTGCTGGACCATCTGGGCATCGAGCGGTTGCTGTGCGCCGCCGGCGGCTCGATGGGCGGCATGCAGGTGCTCGAGTGGGCCGCCCGCCACCCCGACCGGCTGCGGGCNGCCATCCCGCTGGCGACCACGGCCCGCCATAGCCCGATGCTGATCGCCCTGAGCGAGGTCGGCCGGCAGGCCATCTACGCCGACCCCAACTGGCAGGGCGGCGATTACTACGGCAACGGCAAAAAGCCCGACACCGGCCTGGCCCTGGCGCGCATGGTCGGCCACATCACTTATCTGAGCGATGAGTCGATGCANCAGAAGTTCGGCCGCCGCCTGCAAGCCCGCGAGCAATACGGCTACGAATTCCAGACGGAGTTCGCCATCGAGAGCTATCTGAAGTACAACGGCAACAACTTCACGCGGCGCTTCGACGCCAACAGCTACCTCTACGTGACCAAGGCCATGGACTACTTCGACCTGAGCCAGCCGACGGGTACGTTCGCGGCCGCGTTCGCCGGCGCGGCGGCCATCAAGTTCCTCGTCGTCAGCTTCACCAGCGACTGGCTCTATCCGTCCTACCACAGCAAAGAGCTGGTGCGGGCGCTCCATGCCGTGGGGGCCGACGCGACCTACCTCGACATCGAGAGCACGTGGGGCCACGACGCGTTCCTGCTGGAAGTGGACACCATGACCCGGCTCCTGGAGAGCTTCCTCGACCGCCTTGCCGACGAGGAAGGCGTGGCCCTGCCATGACGGTAATGAACCCCGCACCGATCTTATTACGGCCGGACCTGCAGGTGGTGGCCGGGCTGGTCCCGACCGGCGCGCGCGTGCTGGACCTCGGCTGCGGCGACGGCGNGTTGCTGGAGCACCTGAAGCTCGCCAAGGGCGTCCAGGGGCGCGGCATCGAGCGCAGCGAGGCNGGCGTGCTGGCTTGCGTCCGGCGCGGTCTCAGCGTCCGGCAGGGCAACCTGCAAGAAGGGCTGGCCGACTACCCCGACAAGAGCTTCGACGTGGTCATCCTCAGCCAGACGCTCCAGTTCTTGAATGACCCGATGATGATCCTGGGCGAGATGCTGCGCGTCGGCCGCCTGGCGGTGGTTAGCTTCCCCAACTTTGGCTTCTGGCGTTGCCGCTGGCAACTGTCGGCCGGCGGCCGCATCCCCCCCGCCCCCGACTACCCCCAGGCATGGCACGACGTCCCGCGACAGCAGGCGTTTACGATCGCCGACTTTGCCGACTTCTGCCGCGCTAACGGCATCGCGGCGCGGCAGGCGATCTATCTCTCCGGCGAGCGTCACGTTGAGCAGTGGCCAAACCTGCTGGCTAGAACGGCCGTGTTCGCCCTGGAGCGATCATAAAAAAGGCCGGACAAATGACACTTGTCCGGCCAAAATGCTTCACGCGGCGCGCGTGCTATTAGTCGTTATCATCTTTAATCAGCGCGGTCGCAACAGCGCTGATGATGCTAAGGACAACCGCTCCGATCAGGATATTCCAGAAGAAATCGGGCATGCAGGTGAAACCGAGGCCGATGGCCTGGGAGAGCCAGATAGT
>JAACJX010000053.1 GCA_014237545.1 Ardenticatenia bacterium
GGCCGACAGGTAGATCAGCGAGCGCAACTGGTAAGACTCCCAGAACGTCGGGCGGGCGTAAATTGCCTTGTCTACCAGGTCGAGCGCCAGCTCCGAGTTGCCGCGGCTGAAACTGCGCCGCGCCATACGATAGGAAAACGGCACCGACAGCGCGCGCTGGATGGCCAAAAGCAGCAGGCTGCCGCTGACGCCGGTGATGGCATAGACCGCCTCACCGTTAATCATGCCGGCGGTAATGCCGGCGATGGCCGGAACGGCCAGCAACATGGAGAAGACGCGCTCGGCGGAGGTCATATTGAGCCGGCGCTGATACCACACGAGGTAAACGACCAATCCCACGGCGATGATGGCCGACACCGCCACGTCGAAACGGCCGGGAGCGATGATCCAGATGATCAGTCCGGCCAGCCAGATCACGATCGATATGGCGACGGGCCACACGATGCTGTTGCGGAGTTCGCTGCGAGACGGCCGCTGGCCGGGTCGCTGGCCGGTTGTGTTTTGTTGTTTGGCCACGGCTACCTCATTGACATTCGCGCGGGTTCACATGACAATACTGGTTTGCTTATTGGGCGCTGCCCGATATTGAGGATGATTATAGCGAACAACGAGCGCGGTCAGAACGGTTTAATCGAATACTCCATTGGGTGTTTTCGCCGCTCAACCGATGGTCCGTTCCTGCTGTTCACATCCGCGATACTGGGCCGGGGAACAAGCCGGTTGGCCTGCTCCGCAATTTAGATCATAAGGCAATCAGATTGATGACGCAACCCTCAATTCCGGGATTTCGCGAGGTTCCGCGCACGGGCGTGATCTACGTCATGCACCGGGCGACGGAGCTTGGCTTCACCTATGACGCGCCCGACTGGGCTAACCTGGGCCAGGGCGCGCCGGAGACCGGCCCGCTGCCGGACGCGCCGCCGCGCATTAATTCCGTTACCATCAACCCGCGCCGCCACGAGTACGGCCCGATCACCGGCCAGGTGGCGCTGCGCAAGAAGGTGGCCGACCTTTACAATACGCTCTACCGGCAGGGCAAGCGNAGCCANTACACCTGGGAGAANGTCAGCATCTCCGGNGGCGGCCGCGTGGCCCTGGCCCGCATCGCCGCCGCGCTGGGCAACATCAACATGGGCCANTTCCTGCCCGATTACACCGCCTACGAGGAGCTGCTGAGCATCTTCAAGGCGTTTATCCCCATCCCCATCCTGCTCGACCCCGACCTCGGTTACCAGGCCCCGCTGGACATGATCAAACGCGAGATNCAGGGACGCGGGCTGAAGGCGCTGCTGGTCAGCAACCCGGCCAACCCGACCGGGCAACTTGTCGAGGGAGACCGGCTGGCGCAGTGGGTGCAACTGGCCCGCAACTACCGCTGCTCGCTCATCCTGGATGAGTTCTATTCGCACTACATCTATAACGGAGGGCAAAGCGATGCAGGGGAGCCGGGGAGCAGGGGAGCAGGGGAGCAAGATCAAGCAGCTTCATCTCCCCTGCTCCCTCTCTACCGCTCTCCCCTGCCCAGGATGGTCTCGGCCGCCGCCCACGTCGAAGACGTCGACCGCGACCCGGTCATCCTGGTCGACGGGCTGACCAAGAACTGGCGCTATCCCGGCTGGCGCATCAGTTGGACGCTGGCT
Source organism: Ardenticatenia bacterium (assembly GCA_014237545.1). Classification (GTDB taxonomy): domain Bacteria; phylum Chloroflexota; class Anaerolineae; order Promineifilales; family Promineifilaceae; genus Promineifilum. The sequence continues at coordinate 1,641 of JAACJX010000053.1, forward strand.
CCGAAAGAGGTCATCCACGCCATCGCCAGCGCCGGTTCGTTCCTCGACGGGGGGGCCAACAATCCGTTCCAATCAGAAGTGTTGGGGCTGCTGGAGCCGGAGTACGTCTATCAGGAGACGGCCGCCATCCANGCCGCGTTCCGCGCCAAGCGCGACTACATGCTCGACCGGCTGTACAAGATGGGGGTGCTGGTGGAGGTGGAGCCGGGCGGGACGTTCTACGTTTGGGCCAACCTGTCNCAACTGCCGCCGCCGCTGAACGACGGCNTCCAGTTCTTCGAGGCCGGACTGGAGGAGAAGGNCATCACCGTGCCGGGGGTATTCTTCGACGTGAACCCGGAGAAGCGGCGCACCTATGCCCGCTATCGCAACTACAGCCGCATCAGCTTCGGCCCGGAGATGGAAGTCGTCGCTCGCGGNCTCGACGCCCTCGAGCGCGTCATCGAGCGGCACAGAAGTTAACCCAAAGACGCAAAGGCGCAATGAAAAAGTTATTGCGTCTTTGCGTCGTGGCGATGGTTATCCTTTAGCCGCAGCCGCCGCCGCCGGGGCCGCGCTTTACTTCCAGCTTGATCTTGGGCGTGAATTCGAAGTTCTGGGCCAGCGCCTCGTTGGGCGCGCTGAACGGGTAGCTGGAACCGATGGCCGCNGGGAAGGCGAATGCCAGCTGGTCGTCGGCCGCGCCGGCGATCTGGCTGTCGGCCAGGAATTCCTCAGTGGCGAAGGAGCGAATCCAGTTGTTCATGCCGCCCTCGAGGATGTAGGTGCTGCGCACGCTCTCGGCGCGCAGGTACTTCCAAGCCTCGGTCGCGGCTGCCTCGTCGTTGCTGACCACGACCACGACCGCGTTCTCCGGAGCGTCGCGCAGTTCATCGAGCATCTCCGGCAGCGCTGCCAGCGGCGCGTGCCGCGCTTCCTGCAGGTGGGACAAGTTAAAATCCGCCTCCGACCGCACGTCAAGGATGATCGTCCGCAACGTATCATTGGCCATCGTCTCGGCCAGCTCGGCCGGGTGGATCTGCACCTCACGGTTCTGCAACCGGGCCATCTCCGTGGCCTCCATACGCGCCCATTTTTGTTCGGTCGTCGGCTGGCCGATGAAAGCNGTCAGCACGGCCAGACCCAGCAGGCCGGCCCCGGCGTAATAGCGCCACTTCGGTTCCTTGCTCAGATCNCGGCCGCCGAAGATNTGCTCCAGCTGCTCCGCGCCCCAGAACATGAACAGGGCCATCAGCACGATGCCNANGACGACTACNCCATATGGCAATCCCAGCCACTCCGGAATCGTGAAACGCCCCAGGTAGGANGAGTACCAGAACTCCTCGTAGAAGCCGACCGTCTCGCCGAAAGCGAAGATGCCGAACATGACGCCCAGAACGAAGATGATNCCGTCNATCTTGCCCACGGCCGCGCCGACCATCGACGTGCCNGGGCAGTAGCCGCCGAGGATNAANCCGACNCCCATGATCAGCCCNCCGATGATACCCGGCCACAGGTANGTCTCGTTGACGTAGACNAGGNTGTAATCGAGCANGCCNANGGCCGNCGNNANNAANACNAGNACCATNGCCGTNACNATGGCNCCGAACATGACCTTGAGCACGGTCATGTTCTTGAANTAGAACTGCGNCGCCAGCAGCGGCGCGTTGGCAAANCCCGAAATCTCGAGGGCNACGCCGNAGGCCATGCCGATNAGCAAATANATGACGTACTGTCCCCAATGCCCCATGATTTCTGCAAGCGGTAGCGGAAATGGTGCCATGTTTTTATTTACCTCAAAATTGACCGGTTGTTAGAGATGCCGGTTGCCGAATTGGGGGAAAGGGAGCAAGGGTGCAGGGGAGATTGTTGTCTTCTCCATTCCGCGCCTCATCTATCACACCAATCCAGTAACCAACCATTCTCAGCCTTTTAATCTGCGTAATCTGCGAAATCTGCGGATTTCTTCTTCTCAGTTCCAAAGTTTGCGCACGAAGTAGGCGATGGCGTAACCCCCGGCGAAGACGGCGAACATAAATGCCCAGCTGCCGACCGACAGCACCGCGCCGCCGGAGAGCGCCTGGCCGCTGGTGCAGCCGCGAGCCATGCGCGCGCCGTAACCCATGATCGACCCGCCCAGGAAAGCGAACACCCAGCGCACGCGGGGCGGCGTGTGGGGGCCGCTCTCAGTCTTGAATCCCAGGCGGCCGAAGATCCAGCCCGACAGGATGCCACCCAGAAACAGGCCGATGAACACGAACACCACCCAGCTATCGAACGGGTTCGTCTCGCCGCCGGCCATGGTCGTCAGGTAGGCTGTCCGGTCGACGTGGCCGGGGGCGATCAGATCCTCGAACCAGACGACGAGCCGGTTCATGCCGCCCGACGCGCCCAGGCCGTTGCCGGTCAGGAAAAATGTTGAAAACAGGACAATGCCCAGGATGATGCCGCCCAGATAGGGATGGACGTAAGGCTT
>JAACJX010000356.1 GCA_014237545.1 Ardenticatenia bacterium
GTCGTCGATCGACTCGCGATGAATGGGAATGCGCGAATAGCCGGCGTCGATCGCCATCTGCATGAGTTCCAGGGGCGTGATGTCCTCAGGCGCGCTGGCGATCCGAGTGCGATGAACCATCACCTGTCGCGCGGTCAGGTCACGCATTCGCAATGCATTGCGCAATAAACGCCGTTCGTTGTCGTCGAGCAGCCCACCCTCATGGCTCGTCGTCACCAACAGCTCGATCTCTTCCGGGGAATGAGCGCGGCCGAGCAGATCCTCTTCCTTGAGGCCCAGCAGGCGTAAGATCAGCCGGGCCGTGGCCCTGAATAACCAGATCGGCAGCGCGAAGAGGAAAAGCGAGATCCGCATGGGCCAGGCGACAGCCCGGGCGACTGCCTCCGGATATTGCAGCGCCACCGACTTGGGAAAGAGCTCGCCCAGGATGACTTGCAGCCCACCAATCAAAAGGAGCACGAGAATAACCGCGAGCGCGTGCCCCAGGCGGGCGGCCGCGGCCGGGTCGAGCGCCCCGTTGAGCAGTTGTGACAGCGGGCCGGCCAGCCAGCCGGCGATGACGGTCTGCGCGAAGGCGCCCAGAGCGAGCGTTGAGAGCGTGATCCCGATCTGGCACGCGGCGACATAGCGCTCCATCCGCCGGTTGTCCTCTAGAATCGGCAACAATATCCGGGCCAGCGNGTCGTCCTGCGTCGCCAGCTGGTGGATTTTCGTCCGGTGAGCCGACCCGATGGCGAACTCAGCCGCTACGTATAAACCCGCCAGGAACAGCGTCAGGCCAACGATGGCAATCGCGATCAGAACCATCATGATGGCGTGATGACCTCTACTTGTCGGCCGTGTCGTTCGCCTGGCTGGCAGCCGGCTTCTGCGCGCTCCAACACGCGGCGTAAGCCTGACATCGGCGGGAAACGCGCCGCCGCGACCCGACGGACGAACTCATATTGAGCAAGAGGTATGCGAGGGTGACTCGGAGGCTCCGAGGCAGAGGCGGACAAGGCTAATACACCCCCCGGTGTTCAGGCAATCTCGCCGCCTGGTACGCGGATCCGAAGGTAGGTTTCACGATAATCAAATAATGATGAAAAATATTGTCTGGTCAGGACAAAGGACGATTAACCCTTGAATTATAGTGAGCCCGCCTCAAAAAATCAATCAGACCTCGTTGCCGCTGAAAGTCAGGGATTGGAGGCCAAAATAGTCAACAGCCAGCCGCCAGCGCTCTCCTTCCGGGCGAATGACCCGAAAGCGCGGCGANGCGCCGATCGACGAACCAAACCGCTCGCCGGCAAACCACTTATTCGGCCGCATCTGGGCAAAATGGTGGCGGAAGCCGGGGGCCTCCCGATTATTCCAGACGATGAGCAGATACGGCTCGGCTGTGTCTCTGACCAGGTGGGCACCGACATGCTGGGTTTCCTCCAGCAAGGCGCGCATCTGCGAAGGCGTCAGATCGACGCCGAAATCGGCCAGCCGCTCGGGGTTGGCCGTCAATTCATCCAATAGCGACACGAGCCACATCTTGGCCAGTGAGTCCATTCGAAAATCCCTGATCATCTCATGGACATTTTCCGGCGCGCGGTCGCGCCGGGNCAGCAAAGTCCCGCCGGCCGCTGTTACGGTGATATGTGCCTGCGCCCCGGCCTCCAACGAAANTGGTTTGAGGTGGATGACTTCCAGCGCCGGGTCGTGTTCCCACTCNATCGGCCGCAACACNCCNTCAATCATCACCGTCACCTGTGCCGGCCTTGCGACCCCATANAGATGAAGATGGTAAGTTCTGCGGCNGGGGATCAGACGCGTNTCTCCGCTCGGCGGAAAGATCGNCAACCGGANGCCAGCGNCATCCCAGCGTTGCTCGAACCGTGTCTGGACGNAGGCTCCTTCACGGTAAGCCACACCCTCGCCCTCATCTTCNTANAGCGCGAACCGGCCGTCCGCGCCGGCAAACACGCGCANGTGCAACGTTTCGGGGTTATCCAGACCACCCCAACCCACTTGCGGCCCGANCGGCAGGATANCCCCNGCCCGCGCGAAAACGGGNACGTCNTCTAGCCGGCCATACCGGGCATACCAGGCATCGCCGCGGTAATATTCGCCGGTGAAAAGGTGATGCCANTCTCCCGGCGGCAGCCAGAANGCCTGGCGGGCGCGTCNCGTATCCGGGTCNGCCGCTNCTGTGTANGGCGCGACGATCAAATCCGTGCCAAANGTATANTGCTGCGGGCAGGCATACGCTTCTTCCCGGGCCGGATAGTCNTGATACATCGGCCGGACAAGCGCCCGGCCTTCCATCTCGTTCAGCCGGGACATCGCGTAGAGGTACGGGATCATCGCATGGCGCAGTTGCATCATGTCCCGCGTGATGGCCAGCACCTCGGCGTCGTAACCCCACGGCCGGCGCTCATGAAACAAGTTCTTGGTGCTGTGCAGCCGGAAGATAGGACTGAACACGCCAAACTGCACCCAACGCGTGTACAGCTCGCGATCCTCGATCCCNTGCATGTGCCCGCCAATGTCGTGGCTCCACCACCCATAGGCGACATTGGCTGCCGTCGCCGTGAAGTAGGGCTGGAAGGCAAGCGATTCCCAGGAGACGACCGTATCTCCGGAAAAGCCGATCGGATAGCGGTGGTTGCCCAGGCCGCCCCAGCGGGAGAAAATGAATGGCCGCTTGCCGTCTCGCCCCCGGTCGTGAAAGTGCAGGTGATTGAGCCACCAGAGCGGGTCCAGGCCGGCAATAGTCGTTTGAGTGCCCTGNTGCCAATCCATCCACCAGAAATCCACGCCGTCGGCTTCCAGTGGATGGTGAAGAAGTTCAAAGTACGCCGCGGCGAAATCTTGATCGGCGATATCGAATGAGATCGGCTCGCCCGACTGGGGATCGCGGCCCAGTCGCTCGGCCATGGGAGCGTATTGTTGCTCGTGCGGCCGAATCCCAAGCGCCGGGTGGAGATTCAAGGCGGTGTGCAAGCCTTGCTCGTGCAACCAGCGGATGAACCCCGGCGGGTCTGGAAAGAGGTCCGTGTTCCACGTGTACCCCGTCCAGCCGTTCACCCCCTCACCGACGTTGACCAGATGCCAGTCCATATCAACGATGCACACCGCCAGCGGGATGTCGCGCTCGCGAAACTCGCTCATCAGTTCCCGCAACGCCTCATCGCTGTATTCCCAGTAGCGACTCCACCAGTTACCCAGCGCCCATCGCGGCAGCAGTGGGACGCTACCCGCTACCGCCAGATAGGCGCGCAAGGCATCGCGGTAATCCGCGCCATAGCCGAAGAAATAGAGGTCTTGCGTCCCGGCGGCCGCGTCGCGCGCGGTCAGCCAGCCCGTGTCATCGAACACCAGAGAGCGGCTATCGTCGATCACCGTCCAGCCGTCGCGGGACAACAGCCCCGGCTCCAGCTGCGTGCTGCCGCTCACCCTGTCGAGTGTCCGCGCCGTGCCCAGCAGATTACCGGGGTTCGGATCGCCATAACGCCATACGGGACCGTCGGGCAAGACCGCCACCTCAAGCGTATCAGCGGCGAACGGCTGGTTCCGACCGGCGTAAGAGAGGCGCAAGGATTCGGTGGTCAGGACCAGCTCTCCATCGCGGCGAGTCGCCTTGAAGGAGGGAACTGGCTGCCGGCGGTGCCAGAAGACCTGGCTGGGGCGATCCTCGAACCGGCCGTCGACTGAATACTCGATGCGAATCAGGCGCGGGCTCAGAACAGTGAATCGTGCCCGCTCGGCCATCACCACAGCTTCCGGCGCGGCAACAGGATTAAAAGTGATACGGGTATAGGCTGGTTGATCAGGCAAAGGAATATCCTCACACGGTATGTATCGGCTCAAGGCCGAAAAGAGTCGGGTCAAGCGAGGATTATATCCCGGCGAGGCGGCGAGGTTTAGCTCAACAACTGGATCGAATCGGGTTATAATCGCGGCCACAGAGGAAAATCGTATGGACACCGCCCTGCTCATCCTTGACGCGCAACGCAACATGTTCGACCCGGAGACTGTTAACCAGGCCGATTCGCTCTTGTCCAGGCTGGAGGCGATCATCCATCGCGCCCGCGCCGCCGGCGCGCCGGTCATCTTCGCGCGTCATAACGGCGACCCCGGCGAAGCGAACGCGCCTCACTCCACCGGCTGGGAGTTTCACCCCCGTCTCGCCCCGCTGCCATCCGAGGCGATCGTCGACAAGCACCCGCCGGACGCCTTCTATCAGACCGAACTGGCCGGGCTGCTGGCCAGGCAGGCCATCCGCCGGCTGGTCATCGCCGGCCTGCTGACAGAGCTTGGCGTCGACACCACTTGCCGCCGCGCTCGCAGCCTGGAGTACGACGTCACGCTTGTGGCCGACGGCCACAGCACGGCAACCTATGACCGGTCAGGCTCCCTGACGGCTGAGCAAATCATCGCCCACCACAACCGCGTCCTGCAGGCCTTTGCCGACGTGCGCCCAGCGGCCGAAGTCACGTTCGATAACCCACCGCCGCCAACCTTCGAACTCGACGCGCTCACGCCGGCCGACCGCGCGGCGATCCGCATCGGGCTGGATGAATGGCATGCCTACGACACCTGGCTGTCCAGCGGCGAAGGCCACCCCTTTTGGCCCCACACTCACCCGAACCGTTTCGCCGATACGCTGAAGTCGATGTGGGATTCAGCCTTCACCCC
>JAACJX010000431.1 GCA_014237545.1 Ardenticatenia bacterium
CTGGGCGGCAAGACGATCGGCTTCTGGCAGAACAAGAACGGCCAGAATATCATCAAGAAGGCGGGCCCGTCTACCGGGACCTGCAGCCTGACGCCGTTCCTGCGCACGTACGCCCCGTTCCAGAACCTGAGCGCGACAGCATCTTGTAGCGCGGTCAATACCTACGTGTTAAACGTCATCAAGGCGGCCAGCGCCAAGGGCGCGTCGATGAACGCCATGCTCAAGGCTCAGCTGCTGGCCACGGCGCTGGACGTCTACTTCAGCGACCCGGCCAACGGCAACAAGATCAACGCTCCGTCGCCCATCGGCGCGCAGGTGATCGACCTGACGGCCATCAAGGGCACCCAGAACGTCAGCGCGGCCTTCGGTGGCGCGACGAGCATGACGGTCAACGAGATGCTCGCCTACGCCGCCAGCAAGTCCGATGTGGGCGGAAAGTTATGGTACGGTAACGTCAAGTCGATGCAGGAGTTGGCTAAGAACGCGTTCGACGCCATCAATAACAACTGGACATTTCCTCCTCTGCCGTAACCGCCCCAAGCGGTAGCGGCGTAATGTAAAATCGGGCGGCGGGGACAGCCTCGCCGCCCGATTTTTTGTTTGGACTCCTAAACCTGACAGGTCTTCTGTGACCTGTCAGGTTTCCCATTTTCTGCTATCCTTACACCTTCAAATCATCCACAGATTACTCAGATTTCAGAGATACCTATCCGCGAAATCTGCGTAATCTGCGAAATCTGCGGATAAACTCTGTATGACCGTACGCGTACGATTCGCACCCAGCCCCACGGGCTACCTGCACATCGGCGGGGCGCGCACCGCGCTCTATAACTGGATGTTCGCCCGCCAGCACGGCGGCCAGTTCATCCTGCGCATCGAGGACACCGACCAGAAGCGGGCCGTCAAGGGCGCCGTCCAGGCGCTCATGGACGCGCTGCGCTGGATGGGCCTCGACTGGGACGAAGGCCCCGGCGTCGGCGGCCCATTTGGTCCCTACATCCAGAGCGAACGCGCCGAGCTGTATCGCCAGTGGGCCCAGTGGCTGCTTGACCACGGCCACGCCTATAAATGCTTCTGCACGGCCGACGAGCTGAAGGCCCGTCGCGCCGCTCAGAAGGCCGCCCGCGGCGACCAGGGCTACGACCGCCGCTGCCGCACGCTCTCGCCCGNGGNGCTGGCCCNGCGCGAGCGCGACGGCCTGCCCTTCGNCGTGCGCTTCANGGCCCCGACCGAGGGCGCGACNGTCATCCCCGACGTCATNCGCGGCGACATCACCGTGCCCAACGCGCAGATCGCCGACGCGGTGCTGCTCAAGTCCGACGGCCTGCCGACCTACCACTTGGCCAACGTCGTCGACGACCACTTCATGGGCATCACCCACATCCTGCGCGCCGACGAGTGGATCAGTAGCGCCCCGCTGCACATCAACCTCTATGCCGCCTTCGGCTGGGAGCACCCGGTCTACGCCCATTTGCCGCTGGTGCTGAACCCCAGCGGCCGCGGCAAGCTGAGCAAGCGCGCCCAGGCCTTCGACGACCAGGGCCGGCAGGTGCTGGTCAAGGTCGAGGAGTTCCGCGACGCGGGCTACCTGCCGCAGGCGGTGAACAACTTCCTGGCCAACGTCGGCTGGTCTTTCGGCGACGACCGCGAGAAGTTCCCTATCGAGGAGGCCATCCCGCGCTTCCGGCTGGAGGACATCAACCCCGCGCCGACGCGCCTGCCCTATGACAAGCTCGACTGGCTCAACGGCCAGTGGATCCAGGACATGGAGCCGCTGGAGCTGGCGCGGGCGGTGAAGCCGTTCCTCGACCGACAGGGGTATGAGGTCAGCGCCGAGGCCCTGCTGGCCGTGGCCCCGTCGCTGCGCGTGCGGCTGAAGAAGCTGACCGACGCGGCCGATTTTCTCAAGTTTCTGTGGGACGAGGACCCTTCCGCGCTCGCGGCCGAGCGCCTGGCGCACAACAAGCTGCCGGGCGATGCCCCGCGGCGCGGCTTGCAAGCGGCCCGCGATTTCCTGGCCGCGGCGCAACCGTTCGACGCAGAGACGCTGGCCGCCGGGCTGACCGCCATCGGCGAGGCCCACACGACCAACGGCAAGGCCGGGCCGTTCCTGGGCGTCCTGCGGCTGGCCGTCACGCAGCAGGACGTCTCCCCGCCGGTGTTCGAGTCCATCGTCGCCCTTGGCCGCGACCGGGCCCTTGCCCGCCTGGATGAAGCTATTGCGTCACTTCAAAAAGAATAAGAATATCATCCGCAGATTACGCAGATTACGCAGATTAAAGATGGAGTTTTTTAATCTGCGAAATCTGCGAAATCTGCGGATAAGCTTTCTGAAAAACCTATGACTGATACGAATACGACGACCCCTTCGAATTTCATTCGCACCATCATCGACGAGGACAACGCCAGCGGCAAGTATGGCGGCGAGGTNCACACGCGCTTCCCGCCGGAGCCCAATGGTTACCTCCACATCGGCCACGCCAAGTCGATCAACCTCAACTACGGCCTGGCGCAGGACTACGGCGGCCTGTTCAATCTGCGCTTCGACGATACCAACCCGGAGAAAGAGGAGCAGGAGTACATCGACGCCATCATGGAGGACGTGCGCTGGCTGGGGGCCGACTGGGACGGCCGCCTCTTCCACGCCTCCGACTACTTCGAGCAGCTCTACGAGTGGGCCGAGCAACTCATCAAGGATGGCAAGGCCTACGTCGACGACCTCAGCGCCGGGGAGATCCGCGAGTACCGCGGAACGCTGACCGAGCCCGGGCGCAACAGCCCGTTCCGCGACCGCACGGTCGAGGAGAACCTCGACCTCTTCCGCCGCATGCGCGCCGGGGAGTTCGCCGAGGGATCGCGCGTGCTACGAGCCAAGATCGACATGACCTCGCCGTTCATGGTCCTGCGCGACCCGGTGATGTACCGCATTCTCCACGCGCCGCACCCGCGCACCGGCAACGCCTGGCACATCTATCCGACCTACGACTGGGCCCACGGGCAGAGCGACTCCATTGAGGGCATCACCCACTCCATCTGTACGCTGGAGTTCGAGAACAACCGCCGCCTCTACGACTGGTTCCAGGAGGCGCTGGGCATCCGCCGCTCGCAGCAGATCGAATTCGCCCGGCTCAACCTGACCTATACCGTCATGAGCAAGCGCAAGATGATCAAGCTGGTGACAGGCGGCCACATCAACGGCTGGGACGACCCCCGCTTCTGGACGATCCGTGGCTTGCGGCGCCGCGGCTACACGCCAGAGATCATCCGCGCTTTCACCGATGCCATCGGTGTCAGCAAGGCCAACAGCGTCGTCGATTACCAGATGCTGGAGCACGCCGCCCGCACCGTCCTCAACGCGACCACACCGCGCGTTATGGCCGTCCTGGAGCCGCTGCGGGTTGTCATCGAAAACTACCCACAAAACAAGGAAGAGAGTTTCGACGTACCTTATTACATGCAGGACAAGGCACGCCTTGAGTCACGCCCCCTACCCTTCGGCCGCGAGATCTATATCGAGCGCGACGACTTCATGGAAGAGCCGGTGAAGGGTTACAACCGTCTGTCCCCGGAAACCGAGGTTCGGCTGATGAACGCCTACGTCATCGCTTGCACCGGGGTGGTCAAGGACTCGCGGGGCCGGGTCGTGGAGTTGCGCGCGGTCTATGATCCAGCGACACGCGGCGGCCAGGCACCCGAGGGGCGCAAAGTGAAAGGAACGATTCACTGGGTGTCGGCCGAGCACGCTGTTCCGGCCGAAGTGCGCCTCTATGACTATCTCTTCACCGAGAAGAATCCTCTGAAAAAAGACAACTCGTCGGCCGACATACCCACCGTAGACCCAGACGAAATGCTGGACGAGGAATCCGGTGATAAGCCTAACGACAAAGCGGCCGATAAATTCCTTGAATACTTGAACCCCGACTCGCTGCGGGTTGTCGATGCATTGGTGGAGCCGAGCCTGGCCACAGCCAAGCCTGGCGACAGCTTCCAGTTCATCCGCGAAGGCTACTTCGTCGTCGACCCCGACACGGAGCCCGACCGGTTGGTGTTTAATCGCACAGTGTCACTGAAAGATACGTGGAAGCCCCCGGCATAAGCCGGCAACATTACGGTAGGGGAAGACTTGTCGAAGGTTTAATTGCCTCCGACTACTCCCCTAACAGCCCGTTGTAGATCAACTGCTCGCTTGCGGCGAACTCACGGTAGACGGCTATGGCTTCGTCGCGCAGCACGTCGGTGATGACTTCGATGCCGCGCTGCGCCAGCTGGCGGCGCCAGTCGGGATGCACCGGCCCCTCGTCAAAGCCGGTGATCGCTTCCAGTTCCGGCCCATCCCCGGCCACGACCAGCGAGCGAACCCCCGACCACGGCACGGCCCCGTAGCACATGGCGCACGGCCGCCAGTTGACCACGAGTTGGTGAGCGGGCAACCCCGGCCCGCCCAGGTCAAACGTGCCCAGTATGCGCTGGGCCAGCGACAGGGCCATGATCTCGGCATGGGCCGAGGAGCAATTAGAGCGCACGACCCGGTTGACGCCGATGACCACCAGCCGCCCGGAGTCGCGCTCGAAGACGCCCGCGGCAAAAGGACCGCCCGTCTGGTTGACGAAGTTGCGGCGCGAGAAGTCGATGACGGCAGCCATGCGCTCTGCCAGCGTCGGCAGGTGGCTCGGCATCTCGTTCAGCGCCGCCACGGCCCATTCGGGCAGGGACAAGTCAAACCGGGTATTCGCGGGGGAGAATTCTTTCATGGAAGTTAATAGCCCTCA
>JAACJX010000466.1 GCA_014237545.1 Ardenticatenia bacterium
CGAGTCGCAGTTGACGGCGACCTGCAACCCCGGCGAGGCCATCCCGGCCGACCTGCCGCCGGAGATCGTGGCCGCCTACGTGGCCGCGGCGGCCGACCCGGCGATGCTGGGGCAGATCGCCCCCATCTACGCGCTGGACGCCATCGCCGCGCCGGTGCAGATCCACATCGGCACGGCCGACGGCGCGGAGCACAACGCCACGCCGCCGGAGTGGTCCTACAAGCTCCACGAGGNNCTGCTGGCCGCNGGGAAGCAGTCAGANTTATTCGTCTATGAGGGGCAGGGGCACTTGTTCGCCGGATCGGCGTGGACGGATATGATGGCCCGCGCGGCCGATCTCTTCGACAGGTACGTGCGCTAGGTGCAGAGACCTTTTAGCCGGCGATCAACGCCTCAATGGCCCGTTTCATGGCCGGATCGACCGGGTATGATGCCGCCAGCCAGGCCAGGATGGCCGCCGCGGATTCGGGGCTGCGATCATAACCCTGCATCAACGCCGGCAGGTGGGGGGCAACCAGCGGGTGGCGTCGCTCGAAGCGGCGCGGCCTATCGAAGGCGTCTTCGCTCCCGGTCTCTCCCTCGGCGGCGACCAGATCCAGCACCCGGTCAACGGCGTACTGCTGGATGAACCGGAATGCCGACAGCTTCTCCCCCCGCCGGTAGCGGCCCAGGCCGACGTAAAGGTTCGTCAGCGCCTCGCCCAGCAGCCAGGCGACATCGGCCGGCTCGCGGCGCGGTGGCCAGACGGCCGGCGCGCCCCACGACTCCGGGACGCCTTCGCGCCGCCAGACGAAGCGGCCGGGCGCGTAGGCGGCCGTCGCCAGTTGCTCAGGGCTGAAAACGGCCATCTCGCCGTAGATGCCGTCGGCGAACAGAAACTTGTGGCCGTCGGCCGAATTGTGGAAGGCATAGGCCAGGGGATGGGCTGCGCCGAGCCATGACAGGTCGTCGAGATAGTCCGGCTTGTGGCCGCTCTCGACGATGACGAAGAAATCNAGGTCGGAGTAATCGTCCAGCCGGTCNAGCTCGCGGCCGACGGAGCCAAGGCCGATCAGGGCCAGGGCGGATGGGCGGCCGGCCAGGGAGCGGCCGATGTCATNCAGGCGTTGCAACAGGCGATCGCGATGGGACACGCCGAGGTGGTGCGGATTAGTCGACGACTTGCCGGCGGACGTCACGGAATCCACACCCGGCGGACGCCGACAGGCACCTTGCCCGACGATTGGCCGGTGGCTGGGTCGAGGGTGTAGACGCCCGCTTCCCACAGCGGCGCGTCCTGGCTGAAGGGCGAATCTCCCTCACCCAGGACGTAGGTGTAGGGCTGGNTGCATTCATAGCGCGCCTCGACGCCGCCGATGATGACCGGCTCCGGCGCGGCGCGGATGACGCAGGTGACGTCGTTGGTCAGTTCGACGAAGAACGGCACGGCACGGTCGGGCGACGGCGGGGCGACGGACGGCAGCGCGCCGCTGTGGCTGACCAGGGCGCGGTAGGTATTGGCCACCGGGTCGGGGGCGCAGATGAGGCGCGCCCCGCCGAGAGCGAAGCACGGCCCGGCCACGCCATCGGCCAGGTCGCACAGGTAGGTCCCCGGCACGTCGGCCCATTCGCGACAGGCGCCGCCCGCCGGATCACCGGACGTCGGGATCGATGCCGGGTCGAACTTGAGCACTTCCGTGGCGTCCGCGATCTGCTGGGGGCCGACCGCGCCCGGTCCAGATTGCTCGACGCCGACGACGGCCGCGCCATTGGAGCAGGCGGCAAGAAATAGCGTTACCGCCGCTAACGCGGCTAACCAACCGTTCAACCATCGCGCCATATAAGACCTCCAGTTCTTCCTAGCCAAAATGAAGCCGTGTTGTTTGCGGCCAGAACTGCTGCGGCGCACTATATCACACCTCGCGCCATCTGCTATAATTTTTTCCAACAGCCGCGCCGGGCGAAACCGGGCGGCGGAACAGAATCTGATGAAGGAGCACCAACTCTTTATCAACGGCGAGTGGCGCGACAGCCACTCGACCGAACGCATCGAGGCCATCGATCCGGCCAGCGAGGCGATCATCGCCACTTTCCCACGCGGGAACGCCGCCGACGTCGACGACGCCGTGGCCGCCGCCCGCGCCGCCTTCGAGGGGCCGTGGCGGCGGATGAAGCCCAAGGAGCGCGCGCGGCTGCTGTACGAGCTGGCCCGGGCNGTCGAGCGCGAGGCCGACGCCTTCGCCGAACTGGAGACGCGCGACAGCGGCAAGCCGCTCCAGGTCGCCCTCAAAGAGACGCTCAGCACGGCTCGCTACTTCGAGTACTACGCCGGTATCGCCGACAAGCTCCACGGCGAGCAAATTCCCCTCGGCCCTGACTANGTCGATTTCACCATTCGCGAGCCGCTGGGCGTAAGCGCCCAGATCGTGCCGTGGAACATGCCGCTGAACATGATCGGCCGCGGCGTGGCCCCGGCGCTGGCCGCGGGCAATACCGTCGTCGTCAAGCCGGCCGAGCAGACGTCGCTGACCGCGCTGCGGCTGGGCGAGTTGTTTCGGTCGAACGGCTTTCCGCCGGGCGTCTACAACGTCGTCACTGGCTATGGCGGGGAGGCGGGCGAGGCGCNGACCACCCATCCCGGCATCGACGGCATTACCTTCACCGGCNCGGTGGCCACGGGGCGGCGGGTGATGCAGGCCGCGGCCGTCCACATAAGGCCGGTGGTGCTGGAATTGGGCGGCAAGTCGCCCCACATTGTCTTTGCCGACGCCGACCTGGACCTGGCCGCTGATGAGGTGATCAAGGGCATCTACAGCAATGCCGGCCAGATCTGCTCCGCCGGGTCGCGCCTGCTGGTCGAGGAGCGGGTCCGCGAGCCGCTGTTGGAGCGCGTGATCGCCCGCTCGCGGCGGGTGCGGGTGGGGCCGGGGATGTCGCGACCGGACATGGGACCGCTGGTGTCGGCCGAACATTTCGAGCGCGTGACCGGCTACATCGACCTCGGGCGGCGCGAGGGGGCGCGGGTGCTGGCCGGCGGCGGTCGCCCCGCCGGGCTGGAGCGTGGCTACTTTGTCGCGCCGACCGTCTTCGACCAGGTGAGCGGCGACATGCGCATCGCCCAGGAGGAGATCTTCGGGCCGGTGCTGGCCGCGCTTGCCTTTCGCGACGAGGACGAGGCGCTGGCNATCGCCAACGGCACGCCCTACGGCCTGGCGGCGGGCATCTTCACCAACGATATCAACCGCGCCCTGCGCCTGGCGATNGGCATCCGGNCCGGCCAGATTTATGTCAATGAGTATTACGCNGGCGGCGAGGAAACCCCCTTTGGCGGCACGAAGCAGAGCGGCTTCGGCCGCGAGAAAGGCCTGGCCACACTCCACAGCTACACCCAGATCAAGAACGTCGCCATTCGCCTGCGCTAGGCGCAAAAAAAGGCCGGACTCCACTGGAATCCGGCCTCATCACTTCCGATCTACTGACCCACCGTCCTACTGACCTACTGAATACTGCCCCCGACCCACCGGCTGCTGCCCCGCCCCCAATCCCTCAACCGTCGCCACATACTCCGCGCCGATCTTGGGCCAGTTGTAGCGCTCGTTGAACAAGGCGCTGCCGGCGCGCAACTCGACGATGCGTTCGGGATGGGCATGCAGATCGCGCAGGCAGTTGGCCAGACCGTCCACGTCGCCCGGCTCGAAGAAGGCGGCCATCGTGCCGCCGAAGGTGCGCTCGATGGCCGTCGTGCGGGCGGCAACAGCGGCCATGCCCAGCGCGGCATACTCCATCAGCTTGGTAGGCAGCAGCCCGTCAGTGAAGGTGTCGTTGCGATAGGGCGCAAGGCCCAGATCAGCCGTGGCGATGATGGCCGGCAGCGCTTCGGCCGGGCGCATCTCGTTGATCAGGCTCACCTGCGCCGCCNCGCCCAACGCGTCGATGAGCCGCCGCAACTCGGGCGCGAAATCNCCCTCGCCCAGCAGCGTCAGATGGATGCCGGGAATGTCCTGCCGGACGCGGGCGACGGCCTCAATCGCCAGATCAAGGCCATAGTGGCGGGCCAGCGAGCCGTGGTAGATGAGGCGCAGCCCGTTGGGGTCGTGGAGCAGCGGCGGCGGCGCGGCCGGCGGGTGGAAGATGCTGTCGTCGGCCACGTTCATGACCACGCTGCACTTGTTCGGAGCCACGCCGCGGCCGATGAGCACCTGCCGCCAGTGGTCGCTGACGGTGATGACGTGGTCGGCGAAGCGGCACGACCAGCGCTCCTGGAGCATCACCAGCCGCACGGGCAGGCTGTCGAGGCCGGTGCCGAAGCGCGAGGCGTAGAACTCCGGCATCAGGTCGTGGATGTCCAGGATCACCCGCGCCCCCATGAGCTTGACCGGCAGGGCGGCGAAGACGAGGAAGTCGGGCAGGTTGTGGAGCTGCACGACGCGGTAGGGGGCGCCCAGGTGCAGCCGCGTCAGCCGCCACATCGCCAGCAGCAGGAAGGTGAGATACTCCACCATCTGGACGGCCGCGCCGCGCCCTTTGTGCCGCCGCACGGGCAGGCGATGGATGGCGATGCCGTCCGCCTCTTCGCGCGGCGCTTCGCCGGCGGCGCGCAGGCAGATCACGTCCACGGCGTAGCCGCGGTGCAGCAGCGCCCGCGCCTCGCGCTCCACGCGGGTTTCGCCCAACGGGTAGTAGGCGTGGACGACCATGCAATGACGGGGGGTCGGCCGCGGTCGGTCAGGCCGGTTGTTTTTGTTCATCTTGTTGCTTGCACCCCTCCGCGCCGTGGGTCTCCGGGAAGTGAGTGTGGCGGCGCAGCCAGTCGTAGCCGGTCTGGCTGATGGTCAGCCGCCGCGGCGCGTGGACGCAGACGTTGCGCCCGAAGTTCACCAGGCGGCCGCCGAAGCGGGCCTTGTATTCGCGAGGCCCATACGGTTCGTCCGGCTTGCCCGCGCCGCCGAAATCGTAGACGCAAAAGCCGCATTCCCTGGCCCAGCAAATCGAGTGCCAGTTGAGCATCTCGTTGGCGTAGTTGGGGCCGCGCGCGCGGTTCGACCCGCCATACCAGGTGATGAGCCGGCCCTTGTAGAGCAAATTGACCAACGCGCCGGCGGGGTAATCGTCGATGCGGGCGATGAGCATGTTGATCATGCCGCACGGGCTCAACTCGGCGAAGGCAGCGCGAAACAGAGTTTGATGCGGCAGCGGGATGTTGATGTGGTGGTAGATCGCCTCCAGCACGGCGTAGAGTTCGTCCACCTGNTCGCCCGCGGTCACAACCTCGATGACGACGCCCTCGCGCTCGGCGGCGCGGATGTTCTGCTTGCGGGTGCGGTGGAGATTGTGCCACAGATCGTCCTCGGATTGCGTCAAGTCGATGAGATAATCCAGGTGGTCCTCATAGCAGAAGCAGTGCTCGGCCAATATCGGCTGGACGTCGGTCGTGTCGACCTGATTGCGCAACTCAGTGAAGAGCACGGCCGCGGGCACGTGATGCCTGTATTCGCGCAGGAGCGTGTCGAGCGCCGCTCGTCCCGCGGCCGACGGCTCGCACAAGACGCCGCCGTAGGCGACAGCCCGCGTCGACACCAGGCGCAGCGGCCCGTCGAGCACCGCCACTTCCACCGGCAGCAACAGCGCCAGCGGGCAGTCCGCGCCATCGACCGCCGCCCAGCAGGCCGGTTGGCAGCGCGCTGCCTGCTGGAAAACCCGGAACATCTCCGGCGTGTGGAAGATGTTGCCGGCCGGGTTGGCGGCCGCGAACGCGCTCCATCGCGCCGGGTCCAATTCTCGTTGAATCGTAATTCCCCGAGCGTAAGTATTCATTTTGGCCCCCCATTCACGTCGTGGAAAAGTTAATTATGTCAATCCATGTCCTATGGCCCGGCTGAGGTTCGGCAGGCAGCAGCGGCGGGTGAGCTGATAGCCCAACTGCGAGACGCGCAGCAGGCGCGGCGCATGAACGAATGTGTTGCGGCCGAAATTCACCAACTCGCCGCCGAACTTGGCCTTGTAGTCCCGCACGCCGTATGCTTCGTCCGGCTTGCCCGCCCCGCCGAAGTCGAACGTGCTCATGCCCATCTCCCGGCCGCGGCGGATGGCGTGCCAGATGAGCATGTCGTTGGCCGCCAGGCCGCGGGCCTCCCGGTCGCCGCCGCCATACCAGCCCAGGATGCGGCCGTTGTAGTGCAAATTGAAGGNGGCGCCGATGGTCCGGCCGTCGTGGCGAGCCAGAAACAAGGCCATCATGCGTCGCGGGGCCAGCACTTCGTAGGCCGCGGCGAAGAGCGACAGGTCGGGCAGCGGCACCTGGATGCGGGCGTAGATCGACCGCAGGATAGCATACCCCTCGGCCACCTGGGTCTCGTCGCCGGCCTCGATCACCTCAACCCCTTTTCGCTCGGCGGCGCGGATGGCCTGGCGGCTGCTGCGATTGATTCGCCGCCAGAGCGCGTCTTCCGTTTGGCTCAGATCGATCAGATAGTTGAGGTGCCCTTCGAAGCGAAAGCCCGCGCCGGCCAGAACCGGCTGGAGAGAAGCGCAGTCGGCCTGGTTGCGCAGTTCGGTGAAAACGACGGCCGGGTGCGCTTGATGCGCGTAGGCCCGCAGCAGCGCGGCCAGCGCCCGCCGCCCCGATTCGTCTGGCCGGCAGAGCGCGCCGCCATAGGCCACGGCGCGGGCCGAGAGGCGACGGAAAGGCCCGTCGAGCACGGCCGTGTCGACCACCGGCAGCAGCGCCAGCGGGCAGCCATCCCTGTCAATCGCCGCCCAGCACGTCGGGCGGTGGCGGGCGGCCCTGGCAAACACCCNNTGCATCTCCGGCGTGTGGAAGATGTTGCCGTCCGGGTGGGCGGCCACAAACCCCCGCCAGCGGGCGATGTCCGGCTCCCGCTCGATNCGAAAATCGCCTATCCATTCACTCATAGCGCCCCCANGNNTTCGAGTTACAAGAACCGGCGCACCATCTGGTAGCCCCTTTGCGACACCCGCAGCAGGCGCGGCGCGTGAACATAGGTGTTGCGGCCGTAATTGACCAGTTGACCGCCGAACTTGGCTTTGAAATCGCGCACGCCGTACGGTTCGTCCGGGCGGCCGCCGCCGCCGAAGTCGAATACGCGGCAGCCGGATTCGGCCCCCAGCCGCATGGCATGCCACACCAGCAGATCGGACGGGCGAAAGACGCTCAGCTCGCGAATGGCGCCGGTGTACCAGTAAGTCATAACCCCCTGATGGATGAGCAGTGTTAGCGCGCCGATGGTCGCGCCGTCGAGCTGGGCCGCCAGCACGCGCATCTTGCCGCGCGGTTCCAGCACATCGAAGGCCGAACGGAACAGCGATTCGTCGGGTAGTGGCACCTGCAACCGCTTGTAGACGTCTTTCAGCACCGCGTAGACGGGTGACAGACCGTCCGCGCCCGTCACTTCCTCGATCGCGACGCCCAGCGATTCCGCCTTGCGGATGTTGCGCCGCGCGCTGGAGCGGATATTGCTCCACAACGTCGCCTCGGGCTGGGACAGGTCGATCAGGANGTTGAGGTGGTCTTCGTAGGCGTAGCCACAGGCGTCAAGCGCCGGTTGCAGGCCGTTCAGCGGTGAGACGTTGCGCAACTCCGTGAAGAGGACACCACTCCTGGTCGTTCGATTGTAATCGCACAGGAGACGAGACAGCGCGGAATGTCCTCGCTCATTGGGCGCGCACAAAACGCTGCCATAGGCCACGGCCCGGCTGGTGAGCGCGCTCAGCGGCCCGCCCAGCACCGTGACGCGCACCGGCGTGAATAACGCCAGCGGCCGGCCGCCCGGCTCGACGGCCGCCCACACCTCCGGCCTGTGTCCCTCGGCCCGCGCGAAGACCTGATGCATCTCCGGCGTGTGAAAGATGCTGGCCCCGGGGATTTCCTCGACGAACTCCGCCCAACGGCCGGGGTCAAGATCTCTGACGATGGAATAGCGNTCAGACATGGCAGTTAGCACGAGATGGGCCTGGTTTGCATATGGATAAGTCGAAAGGGAGTAAAACCTGCCTCTTTTTCGCCCATCTTGATCTCGCCCCCATATCAGCGGCCGAACAGTCGTAAGCCGTAATCCCACAGCGTCAGCGCGTCAATGTCGCCGGTGATGGTCAGGGCGCTGCGGTGGCCCTGGGGCCAGCGGCCAAGCCGGACCAGCGGGAAACGGCCGTCCTCGACAGCCGCCAGCACCGGCCGCCGGTCGGCCGGGCCGAATTCGGGCCAATCGAGGATGAACTCGTGGGCCATATCCGCGCCCGTCGTCTCCACGAAGTAGCCTTGCTCCACGAGGAAAGCGCGCAGCCCCGGCGCGGAGNGNGGCGTCAGGCCTATGAAGGGGCGGCTGNCGGCCGCGACCTCGAATTCAAGCGCGTGGATGCGGCGATACGCGCCNTCCCAGGGNGCGCTGNCCGNCGCCGGCTCCACCGCGCGGCCCAGNACGGTNGCGCCCGGCGGGCCGTCGATGCGGATCGCGTAGCGGCCNGGGCTNATNGCCACACAGGTGGCGGCNGCCGCGGCCCGCGCCGTCCACCAGGCAGCGATCTCGTCCAGCCGGGCGATCCACACGCCCGGCGANAGGGATCGCGCGGCGCGCAACGTGGCCTGCAGCGCCGCCGCGCAGGGCGCGACGCGCTCCGGGTGGAGTCCCAGGACGAACAACTCGCCCAGGCGATGGGTCTGCTCCAGGACAGCCAGCCACAACTCGGCCATCTCCGAATCAGTTAGTCCCAGACGGTCGACGAAGGCCTCATCATCCGGCAGGGCGTAGGGCATGCGCACCAGGCCGCCCTCGATGGTGGGCAGCGCCGGGTAGTCGGCCGCCGGCCGCGACCCATAGAAGCGCAGCACGTGCTCGTAGGTCTCCGTCGCGCGGCCGTTCACGACCGGCCAGACCAGGCTGCCGCTGCTGTCATAGCGAAAACCGGCCCGCCGAACGGCGGCCAGCGTCTCCTCGTTCCAGCGCAGATAGGGGCAGCGAAAACCGGCCGGCTCCAGACCGTGGTCGGCGAACAGCCCTCGCGCCCGGCGCAGATGGTCGTCGAGCTGGGCCGGCGTCAGGCGGCTGTGGTCCACGTGGCACAGGCCATGGACGGCGAACTCGATGTTGCGGGCGCGATAGCGGCCCGGGTCCCAGCGGCCGCGGGNNAGGGTGATGGCCGTCAGCGGAAAGGTCGCGCCGCACCCGTGCGCCTCAAGGATGCCGGCGAAGGTGGCCAGGGCGCGGTCCATCTTGTCGCTGGTCAGCCCATAGCGCCCGGTGATCGCCCCGCCGCGCTGGATCAGATGGCCGATGCCCTTGCCTTCGACCGCGGCGCGCAGCGAGNTCATGCCTCCCCTCGCGACCGCTCGACCATTGCTTCNAGTTGNTGCATCCGGTCATCCCACTGCTGGCGGCTGGCGGCCCGGAAGGCGACGACCTCNCGCGCCAGTTCTTCNTGCCGCTCGCGCATGGCCACCACGCCGTCGCGGATGCCCGNGGCGGTGTTGGGCACGAAGATNGTCCCGCCGCCGAAGACCTCGTGCAGGTAGGGCCAGTCGGACGTGATGAGCGGCTTGCCGACGGCCACGGCCTCGCAGCCGCCGAGCTGNAGCGTGTAGTCGCGGGTGGTCAGCACGATGGCCGCGTCCATGCCGCGCAGCAGCCCCAGGTATTCGCCGTTGGGGTTCAGGAAACCGGTGAAGGTGACGTTGGGCGGCGCGGCGGCGAAAAACTCGGGCGGCCGCCGCCGCGTGTCGCCGGTGATGTAGAAATTCACGTCCGGCACCTGGGCCGCGGCGGCCACGACCTCTTCCACCGGCTCATCGTCGGCGAAGGTGCTGATGAAGGCCACGTTGAAACCCGGTTTCATCGGGTAGGCCAGACCCTCCGGCAGTTCGAGGAAAGGGTCGAACATCACCAGCGACGGCGCGCCCCATTCAGTCATCAGGTCGGCCGCGTGCTGATTGGTGACGATGTTGGCGGTAGCGTGGCGGGCCAGAAAGCGCTGGATGGGCAGCGCCCAAACCCACGCCGGGCCGAAGGCGGCGCTATGGTACTCGAAAACGTATGGCGCACCGGACAGGCGGCTATAGAGATAGACGACCGCGCCACAGATAAACGGCGGCGTCTGCACGTGGACCGCGTCCGGCCGCTCGCGCCACAACATGCGCCAGGTGCGCCCCGCTTGCAGCACGTACTTGAACGGCGCGTGNAGCGGGTATTGNAAGCGCAGGTTGTGGATGCAGCGCAACTGGCCGTGCAGCTCGCGAGCGAACATCTCGCTNCGGCGGCTGTAGGGCGCCCAGGCGACGGCGATCCAGTTAACTTGTGCGTGTTGCATGTTCGGCCTCCGCTATTTCCCTGTTGCGCCCGTTTTCCGGCGGCGCGAACCAGTCGGGCCAGAGCGTGGCCGCGAACCGCCGNACGTTGCGCTCGATGTCAAATGTTTCCAGCACGGCCCGCCGCCCGTTGCGGCCGAGTTCGGCCGAGAGCTCCGGCCGGTCGATGAGCGCGGCCAGCGCCTCGGCCAGNGCCTCGGCNTCGCCCGGGGACACCAGCAGACCGGTTACGCCGTCATCGACCAGCTCGGGAATGGCCGACAGGCGGGTGGAGACGACCGGCAACTCCATCGCCATCGCCTCGGCCAGGACGTTGGGGATGCCGTCAATGTCACCCTCAGCTGTGCGAATGCAGGGCAGCGCGAAGAGGGTTGCCCCGCGGTAGTGGTCAATGACCGCTTCATGGGGCAGCGCGCCGTAGAGCGTGACGGATTTACATAATCCCAGGCGATTGACCTCGCTCTCCAGCCGGCCGCGCATCGGCCCCTCGCCCACGATGTGGACGTCGAAGTCGTAGCCGCGCCGGCGCAACGCGTCGCACCCCCACAGTAGTGGCTCCAAACCTTTGCGTTCGGCCAGTTGCCCGACGGCCAGGATGACCGGCCGGCCGTTGGTGTAGGGCTGCGGCCGGTATTTACCCAACTCAAGGCCGTGGGGGATGCAAGTGATCTTGCCCGCCGCGTCGTCGCCGACCAGGGCGAGCAGGTGGGCTTTGTTGTAGCGCGTGCAGGTGGCNACGTGGCGCGCTTCGCGGATCTTCTCCGGCAACAGGACGGGGTTGACNAAGATATCGGCCCCGGCGTGGATCGACAGGCTGTAGGGCTTGGCCAGCAGGCGGCCCATGACCAGGGCGATGGTCGCCGCGCGGTCNGCAAAGTGGGCGTGNAGCTCNCGGAAGTCGAGGTCGNGGGCCAGATANGCGGCGTAGAGCCCTTCGGCGACGTGGACGGCCGTCTTGAGNCGGGCGCGGAACGTCGGNTGGGGCCGGGTCAGCAGGTAAGCCGCCACGCGCGCCAGCCGCAGCGGCCGCCGCGCCAGNCCCCACAGCAGCGCGGCCAGGAAGACGCGCCAGACGACGGGCGTCAGATAGATCACGCCCTCGGCCAGCTGGTCGGCCGACAGCGGCAGCGTCTCCGGCGGGTGGCGCATGGCGAAGACGCGCACGTCGACGCCCCACCCCCGCAGCGCGCGAATCTCGCGGTCAATGAAGGTGGTTGTGAGGCTGGGATACGTGCCGACGAGGTAGATGAGCCGCCGGAGCGGTGGCGGGCTGGGGTTCATGGCGTTGGACTGCTCGAATGACTCACAAGGAACGGCAGGCACCAGCGGTGGCCGGTGGTCTCGACCCGCAGGGGCCCCGCCTCGGTCAGCGTTTGGCCGGACCCATCCAGCACATACAGCTCGATCGAATAGAACGTTCGCGGGTTCAGNCCGGTAAGCGTGTAGTCGCGGGCGTTGGGCGGAATGTTACTGATGGTGGAAGACTGAGCATCGGAAGTGTAGGACAATGTCAGCGACGCGGCGGCCGGTTCGTTGGGTTGCGACCAGGCGAGACGGATCGAGGTCGGCTCAGCCTCGCCGGCCAGGTCCATGTGGTACTCATAGGCGCCGAGGTCGGGCGTGGCCGAACGCGGCCGGCCGAGGATATCGTCCCCGGCGGCTGTGGCCGGGTTGGCCGCGCCAATGGCCGGGCTGCCCGTGGCCGGGCGGCCATAGGTCTCGGCCAGGCGAATGAACTCTTCACGGATCGATCCGGCGCCATCGGGGAAGGCCGCGCCGTTCCAGCGCGGCAGGATGATCCCCGTCTGATAGATGTGCAGGAGTGGGTCGGCCGCCAGGGCGTTACCGTCATCGACCAGGGGAACCAATAAGTCGCCACCGGGAATGGCGGCCGGCCCATTCCAGTACAGATTCGTATCGATACTGATTCGAGCAGCCGATGACGGGTCACCCTTCGAGAACTCATTATCGTNTGTCTCCATGAAATAGGAGCCCATTGAGCCGGTGGGGTCGGCCCAGATNTTGTTGGNGAAGGCCAGGTTGTCGTTGACCTGATTGGCCCCCTTGACGTCGACCCAGACGGCATAGGCCGACGAGGGGAAATCGCCCACGGCCGTGTTATTGGCGAAGCGCACGTCGCGCACGCCGCGCAGGCCCANCACGGCATANGCATTATTGGTCGAGTTNCCGATGAACAGGTTGTTTTCGATGGCCACGTCGCGGGCCTCGTAGTACGGCTTGCCGTCGTTACCGACCTGGATCAGCGTTTCCAGCCCGCCTTGCCAGTTGAGAAAGATATTGCGCCGGACGATGACGCGCTCGCTGCCCAGTAGCCCGTCGGCCCCCTCATCGCTGTCCTTGATGGTGATGTAGGAGTGACCGGTCGCCGGGTTCGGCCGGCCGCTGCCGGCGTAATCGTTGAAAAAGATGTTGTCCTGGATGACCACATCGGTGACGCTGTTGACATCGATGTGCTCATCCGTCGGCCCCTGGTTAAAGAAGATATTGCCCTCGATGACCACGTCGCGCGCGCCGCTGACGATCTTCANCAGNTCNTTGTTGTAGGAATCATGGATGATGTTGTTGCGCAGCGTGATGCGCTCGCCATAGCCGTCGTCGCTGCCGTCGATCTGGATGACCAGCGGCGTGGCCGTTGGGCNGGAATGGCGAAACACGAGGCCATCGAGGGTGATNTTNGTCGCGCCCGACAGGCTCANTACCAGCCCGTCGTGGGCGAAGACCGCCTTATAGGGATGAAGGGCGCGAAAGGTCGTCGCCGTGGTGAAGCGGCGGTTGACCCGGTGGGAACCGGCGTACTCGCCATCCTCAAACCANACCGTGCAATAGTCATCGGGCAGGGCATCGGCCGCGTGGTCCAGGGNGGCCCAGGGCGCNGCGGCCGTGCCCGCCGCGGTATCATCGCCCCACGGCGCAACCCAATAGGCGCAGCCCGCCCCGGCCGACGGTGAGGCCGAGGCCAGCAGCGTCATCGGGAGCAACGCGCCCAGT
>JAACJX010000229.1 GCA_014237545.1 Ardenticatenia bacterium
AGAATCCAAGGCCGTCCACTCGGTGCGCAGTGTGGTGGCCAACATCCGCGAGATGCTGCCCCACGACATGACGATCCACGACCTGAAGGCGGCCATCCTGCGCGAGATTTTCGGCGGCGGTTCCATTCCGGAACTGGAGCTGGATGACGAGGCGTGGCAAAGGATCGACAAGATCAGCGCGTCGCGCTACGCGCTGTGGAACTGGAACTACGGGCGCTCGCCNCAGTTCAACGTGCGCAAGAGCGCTCGCCTGCCGGCCGGCAAGGTAGACGCCCGTATCGAAGTCGAGGAAGGGCGCATCCAGTCCATCCGCGTCTTCGGCGATTTCAGCGGCCGGCAGGACGTGGCTGGGCTAGAGACCCATCTCATGGGCGTGCCTTATGACCGCGAGCGCTTGACCGCAGCCCTGGCCGACGTCGANCTGGACGCCTATTTCGGCCGCATGGACGCGAGCACGTTCATCGACCTGCTGTACTGAGCCGGCGACGCGGGCCGCGAGGCGTTGGCGCGTTGCTGATTGTAGCGGCCGCATGGCCGAGGAGGGATTAGCGATGATCGGTTGGCGGCAACTGATCGTTCTGATAGTGGCGGCTTTGCTGCTGGTCGGGGCCGGTTTCGGTCTGGCCAGTCTGCGCGGGGCGGCGCAGCCCGCGCCGATCGAGATCATTCCCCCGGCGAACACCCCCGCCGCGACGGCAATGGCCACGCTCGCCGCTGAGCCGACGCCCACCAGCGGCCCACTCCACATTTATGTCAGCGGCGCGGTAGCCCGCCCCGCNGTNTACGAACTGCCACCGGGCAGCCTTATCGACGACGCCGTGCGTGCTGCCGGCGGATTTGCCGCCGGGGCCGATCCCGCGGCCGTCAACCTGGCCCAACCGGCGGCCGACGGCATGCAGGTCCACGTGCCGCTACTGGCGGAGGCGTTGCCCACGCCGCCGCCGGTCAGCCAGCCGCCTGGCGCCGCGCCGACGAGCGCCAGCCGCATGGGTGGTATTACNACCTCTGGTCTCATCAACATCAACATCGCCACGCAGACCGATCTGGAGATGCTACCGGGCATTGGTCCCAGCACGGCGGCCAACATCATCGCCCACCGCGAGGCCAACGGCCCCTTCGCCACCATCGAGGCCATCATGGACGTGCCCGGCATCGGTGAGGGGAAGTTCGAGGCGATCCGGGAGTTGATTACGGTGGGGCCGTGATCAAAGAAGTAACCACAGATTTCGCAGATTCCGCAGATTTTGGCGCAATTACGCTGGATTTAGGACATTTCTAAAAAATTGGGTACTAGACCGGTTCCAGAGGATTCTTATGTCTCCATTCACCCCGGAAACCTGGCGCGAAAACACGCAAACCAAGCTGATGGAGATCGGCCGCCGGATAAGATCATTTGCACAATCCGATCTGCCCTACATTGCCTACGGGACTGTGGCCGGATTGTCAATCTGGCCACTGGTAGAGACAGCGGTCAATACCGGCCAGCTATCGTCAATCCTCGGCGCTCTCTACTCGACGGCCGCCGGGGTCGGCGCCAATCTGATCGCCAACCGCATCGAAGCCTGGAAGGATGGCGCGGAACGGCCGACAGAGGATGAGGTCATCGCCTGGGNGGCCCAGGAGGCGGGCAATGTCGAGTTGCGCGCCGCNCTGGATGATGTCGTGGCGCGCTTNGAAGCCATCCCTCACTCTCTGGCGGCCGTTGACGAAGATCAACGGGAAGACCTCCGCAACGCTCTTTTACGGGATGCAGGGCAGCTAGGCAATCTCACGCGGTTTGAGTCCGTTATCACCGGTGGCGGCGCTTTTATCATGGGAGATGCGTCGGCCGCGCGCGACCTTTATGCCGGGGCCAAGACCGTCGGCGGCGACGAAGTTCACGATAATATCGTCAACGGCGACCTGATTATGCCCGGCGGGCGGAAAGAGATAACCATCCGGGACGATTCGAAACCCGACCCGAAGGCGTTGCGCCACGCCTATCTGACCCATGTGTGGCGGACGAGCGCCTTTCTGTCGCTGGGTGGCGTCGACCCGCGCGCGGCGGCCGATGCCGAAACGCGGCTCGATCTGGCCGCCGTCTACACGGCCCTGTTGACGACCAGCGAGCGCGGGCTTGATGACCTTTCAGAGGGAGCGAGCAAGCGGGAAATGGCTTTCTACGGTCGCGAGCGGCGCAGCCGGTCGGCGGTCGAGGAACTCGATCGGCGTCCGCGACTGGTGCTTCTCGGCGAGCCGGGCAGCGGCAAAAGCACCCTGGCGGCATTTGTGGCGCTGTGTTTGTCAGGGGCTGCTATTGACCACCCGGCCACCAATCTCGATCTGCTGACCGCGCCACTGCCGGATGAGCANGGCGATGACGAGAAGGAGCGCCAACCCTGGCGGCATGGCGCTCTCCTGCCGGTGTCGNTCGTCCTGCGCGATCTGGCGGCGACCGGCCTGCCGCCGGCCGGGCAACCAGCCGGCGCGGAACACTTGTGGTCGTTCTTATCCGCGCGACTGGAAAAGGAATCCCTGGGCGAGTACGTTCCCCACTTGCGGCGAGAACTGCGCGAGAAAGGCGGGCTGGTGCTCTTTGATGGACTGGATGAGGTGCCGGAGGCCGACAGCCGCCGGGTCCAGATCAAGCAGATCGTTGAGGGATTCGCTGCTTCGTTCCCTCGTTGCCGGATCGTCGTGACCAGCCGCACCTATGCCTACCAGAACCAGGACTGGCGCATGCCCGACTTCGATGAGGTGGTGCTGGCGCCGTTCACCGCCGGGCAAATCAGGCGCTTCGTCGATCGCTGGTACGGGTATATCGGGAAATTGCGCCATCTGTCGGCCGAAGACGCGCGCGGGCGCGGCCAATTGCTGCAGCGGGCGATTTTCGGCAGCGACCGGCTGATGGGGCTCGCCGAACGCCCGTTGCTGCTGACCCTCATGGCCAGTCTCCACGCCTGGCGCGGCGGCAGCCTGCCCGAAAAGCGGGAGGAACTGTACCACGACGCGGTTGACCTGCTGCTGGACTGGTGGGAGAACCAGCGCGTCGTGCGCGACGCGGCCGGCCGGATGGTCAACGTGCAGCCGAGCCTGGCCGAATGGCTGAAAGTCGACCGCGATCGGGTGCGCGAATTGTTAAACGAATTGGCCTACGAGGCGCACGCGACGCAGCCGGACCTGGTGGGCACGGCCGACATCGCCGAAGAGAAANTGGTGAGCGGCTTGTTGCGCATCAGCGAGAATCCGGACGTGAAGCCGAAGAGGCTGGTCGATTACCTGAGCCACCGGGCGGGATTGCTTGTGCCGCGCGGCGTCAAGATCTACACCTTCCCCCACCGCACCTTTCAGGAATACCTGGCGGCTTGCTACCTGACTGACCACGAGTTTCCCGACCTGGTGGGCCGGCTGGCGCGCGAGGACCTGAACCGGTGGCGCGAAGCCGCATTGCTGGCGGCGGCCAAGGCGGCCCGCGGCAGCAAACCGACCGTCTGGCTGCTGGCCGACGCGCTCTGTTATCGCGAGCCGGAGCGGGACGGCGACGGGGACAACGCCCGTGGCGCGCTGCTGGCCGGGCAGGTGCTTCTCGAATCGGCCGACCTGGAGCGGGTGAGCGATGCCAACCGCCCCAAGGTGGAGCGCGTCCGCCGCTGGCAAAAGGCGCTGCTGGCCCATCCGGCGCTGCCCGACGTGGACCGGGCCGCCGCCGGGCGGGCGCTGGCCGACCTGGGCGACGACCGGCCGGAGATCATGGACGTAGACGCCCTGCAGTTCTGCCTGGTGCCGGGCGGCGAGTTCCAGATGGGCAGCGACAAGCACGATGATTACGAAAAACCGTTGCATCCCGTCCGGCATCTCACCTATGACTACTGGCTCGGCCGCTACCCGGTGACGAACGCCCAGTTCGCCGCTTTTGTCAGCGACAGCGGCTACCAGCGAGCCGAATTCTGGCCGGAGGCAATCGCGGACAGAAGATGGTCGGACGGGTCAATCACCGACTGGGGCGATCCACGTTCCCGTCCATATGCTTACGGCAATCCGTATTCTCTGCCAAATCACCCCGTTGTCGGCATCACCTGGTATGAGGCACTGGCCTTTACCCGCTGGCTGACCGGACGGTTGCGGGCGAGCGGCCGGCTGCCACCCGGCTGGGAAGTCCGGCTGCCGTCGGAGGCGGAGTGGGAGAAGGGCGCGCGCGGCGGCTGGCGCCTACCCGTCGCGCCGGTTATCCGGGCCGCCGGCGAGATCGCCGGCGCAGCACTGCCGGAGATGATCGCCAACCCGGATCCCGACCGGGTTCACCCTTGGACGGGCATCGCCGGGCCGCGGCTGGCCAACACGTCGGAGAGCGCCATCAATGCCACCAGCGCCGCCGGGCTGTTCCCGCTCGGCGCCAGCCCTTATGGAATCGAAGAGATGGCCGGCAGTGTGTGGGAATGGACGTGTAGTCTTTGGGGCACAGAGATATCGAAACCTTCTTATCAGTATCCATATGATCCGGCCGATGGTCGTGAAAACCTTTCTGCTGATGTTAGGGAAATGCGAATCATTCGAGGGGGCAGCTATTATAATGGTGTTGAGTTATGCCGGTGCGCGCGGCGCCTCAGGATCGATCCGTACTACAGGATCGACTACCTCGGGTTTCGCGTGCTGGTCGCCCCATCCAGCCACCTCTGATCTCTGATCCCTCTGGACTCTGGATCTCTGATCCGCTGAATTTTGTCAAGTAACGAAAGTCAGCGATCCGGCGAGCAACTGGTTCGCAAAGTGGTGCTGTTTGACACGTGACGGATGGATATAGATCGACTACGCTGCGTTCATGACCGCGCAGGAAATGCCGATCTTCACCCGAACGTACGATTTCCTGACCTGGCTGTTGCCGGCCACCAACCACTTCCCGCGCGCCCACCGCTACACCTTCACGCAGCGCCTGATGGACGCGGCTTTCGATCTGCGCGAGCGACTGGAAGAGGCCAACGCGCGCAAGGGAGCCGCGCGGCTGGAACGGCTCGAACGGGCCGATGAGGCGCTGGCGCGGGTTCGTCTTTACCTGCGGCTGGCGGCGGGGTGGGGCTGGCTGTCCGGCAGGCAGTATGAACACGTGTCGGCCATGNCCGTGGAGNTCGGCAAACTTCTGGGCGGCTGGATCAAGGTGACCCGGTAGCGCGTTCCGCGAGGAATCGCGTTGCTGTGTTGCGGGGGCAGGCCCGCAGCGCCGGTGCGCGCAGCGCAACAGGAACAATCCGAACAACAGGAACGACAACANCGGGTTTCGCGTGCTGGTCGCCACGTTTTTCGCCCAGCCGGAAATGCCCGGCGGGGTTCGCCCTTTCGGGTCGAGGCTGAAAAATGGCGGGGCCTGTTCCCGGCCGCGCTTCCTGCGGGCGTTTGGCCAAATCGGTGGCGAGCTGGCGAATCGCCCCCCGGGAGCCGGGCATATATCAACGGTCCCGCTCCCCCGGTTCGTCCCTGGAGCGGGACCAACCGTTGTTGAATCACGATGTTCGCCCCTATTTCTACCTGGGACAACCTGCTCCTGGCTTACCAGCGGGCCGCCAGGGGCAAGCGCGGCCAGCCAAACGTCGCCGCCTTCGAGCACCGGCTTGAGGATAACCTGCTTAAGCTCCAAGCCGAGCTGCGCGACGGAAGCTACCGGCCCGGCGCCTATAGCAGCTTTTTCATCCACGAGCCGAAGCGCCGCCTGATCAGCGCCGCTCCTTTCCGCGACCGCGTCGTACACCATGCCCTCTGCAATCTCATCGAGCCGATCTTCGAGCGGACATTCATCAGTGACAGCTATGCTAATCGCGCCGGCAAGGGCACGCACCGCGCCGTGGACCGCTGCCAGTATTTTGCTCGCCGCTATCCCTTTGTCCTGCAATGCGACGTTCGGCAGTTCTTTCCCAGCATCGACCATGCCATCCTGCGCGGGCTGCTGGCCAGGAAAATTAATTGTCCTGAGACGCTCAGGTTAATCGATCTCATTCTCGAAAGCGGCCGAGGCGTGCTGGCGGAGATGTATGATATGGTCTACTTTCCCGGCGATGATTTGCTGGCCGCCTCGCGACCGCGCGGTTTGCCCATTGGCAATCTGACCAGCCAGTTCTGGGCCAACGTTTATCTGAACTCGTTTGACCACTTCGTTAAGCGGGAATTGCGCTGCCGGGCCTATTTGCGCTATGTTGACGATTTCCTGTTGTTCGCCGCGGATAAAGCGACGTTGTGGGGCTGGAAAAAAGCCCTGGTCGAGCGGCTGGCGAGATTGCGGCTGGTCATCCATTCGGCGGCTCACCCCCGGCCGGCGACCGAGGGCATACCTTTTCTGGGCTTTATCGTCTATCCTGAAAGTCGCCGTCTCAAGCGGCGCAACGGCCTGGCCTTTCGGCGCCACTTTTTGAGCTTGCTGGCAGCCTATCGCGTTGGAGAGATCCCATTAGACTATCTCGACGCGAGCGTTCTGGGCTGGATCAACCACGCCTGTTATGCCAACACGACGGGTTTGCGCCGGGCGGTGCTGGGCGCGCCGCCGATTCCGCGCCGGCGGTCACCGGTTTGAACATGGGATAGGTGGCATTATAGTGGCCTTCTCGGCCGCCTCGCTCGACGTGCCGGTGACGCTCGTGGGGTCCAGGTCTGTGATCATCGGTTCCTCCGTTGTGTCATCTGCGGGGGGCGATTCGGGTATAATCCCCAACCGATTGTTGATTATATGGTTGACGAAAGCTTAAAGCAGTATTTTAAAACAAACATACAATTAGATGATATTGACGGCAAACTGCATACTTTATTCTCTGGTGAAGATCATACAAATCCATTTGATCCATCCCTAACCAAAAAGCTGGTCAATTTAATTGACTCACTAAGAGTTGTTGACCC
>JAACJX010000063.1 GCA_014237545.1 Ardenticatenia bacterium
CACTCGGACAACCATCTCGTTTACTCCAATGTCAGCAAAAAGGTCACCAGACCGTCAATCTGGTTTTTGGTCAGCGCTTCCTCGTAGCCCTGATACATGACACCGGCCGCAAAGCCGTCGACCACGTGACTATCGGGGGCGACAATCGATTGGCGCAAGTAGTCGCCCGCCGATTGACCCGGAACACGCTGGGCAGCCTGCCCCGCAATGCCAGACAGAGACGGGCCAACGCCGGCTACTCCGGGATCCAGGGAATGGCAGGCGATACAGCCGGGGGCCGTCCCGAACGTGGGCTGTTGGAATAGCGCTTGGCCCGAAGCCGGGCCAAGCGCGGCGGTAGTGGTCAGAGCTTGGTTTGATTCCCAGCTGCGGAAGGCCGCCAGCGCCCAGAGGGCGATCAGTACCAATACGGTCGCCAGCAAAAGCGCCCACGCATACGGGGCGGAGCGGCTTTCAGGAATGGTGCTTACCGCAGTCTGGCCCGCATCGCCCCCCAATTCGTGCGAAAATGCCCGGTGGGTGGCGATCATAATGACTGTTATCAATGTGAACGCCGTCAAGGCCATCAGAGGAATGGTGATGAAGCCGAGATAGTTGACGTAGCGCAAGCTGCATGGCACGCCCGTTGTGCAAGTCGTAGGGTGGCTGATAACGCCATTTTCGATAAGCACATGATAGGTTGACACCCCCATTCCCAAAAGGGAAAAGGGCAGCACATAGAAAGGGAGGTGCTCATCTTGCTTGATAATTCCTATCAGCAGGATAAGCGTGAGCGGATACATTAGAATGCGTTGGTACCAGCAGAGAGTGCACGGCACAAACTTGGCCACCTCGCTGTAGTACAGACTGCCCAGCGTGGCAGTGATTGCCACCAGCAAGGCCAGAACTCCTCCATAATCCTGGAGGAACAGCCATATTCTTATCTTCGTCATTATTTAACCTATTCTGANGCCGTATCGGCCAGTTCAGCTTCGATTAGCGGTTGGAGCTGGTCAAAGGGAATAGCGCCCTCGATTTTTTCACCGTTGAGAAATAACGTGGGGGTCGAGATAACGCCTTGCTCCCGGCCGGCAGCTGTTGCCGCTTCCACTTTGTCGCGATACTTTCCGGAATCCAGACAGCTATCGAANGCTGTTTGGTCTAGGCCCAGTGCCGTAGCNANCANNTTNAGGNTNTCNTCACGAAACGAACCNACATTTTCGCCNCGCTGGTTAGCGAATANCGTGTCATGGTAAGGCCAGAACTGGNCTTGCTCGTTCGCGCAGGCGGCTGCTTCNGCTGCCCGGATGGATTCTCCACCGATAACGGCAAAGTCCTTGTATTCAAAGCGAACCAAACCGCTGTCACCGTACACTTCTTCTAGCTGACGTCCCGCGCCAGTGGCAAATTGCCGACAAAACGGTCACTGGAAGTCGCTAAACTCTTCTATTACCACGGGTGCATCAACCGGGCCCCACGCCGTGCCGTCGGCATTGGCCGGGAGTGTCAGGGATTCGGGTAAGATGACATCCTCAAGCGAGACGCTGGTGACCTGGCGCGCCAGAAATACAATGCCCGTGAGCACTACGAGGGCACCGGCGGCGATTGCGGCGGTGATGCGACGCTGTTTTCTTTTTTTTGCTTCCACCTCTTCACGGCGTGCCTTCAACGAAGTAGATGATCTTTTCGTCACGATAACTTCTCCTGGAAATCACTGTCAGCCGGAATAAACCGGCCGTAAATTTGGCTGGTAAGCGGCGTGGCGCATACAGGTCTCGCCGGGATGCGCTACGAAAGCTAGCTGATCAGGAGGTATCAGACGAGGCGTGGCGGCGGGGTGAGGGGAGGGGTGACGGCTATTTGCGGCCACAATGTGGATACGGGCGAGAGGAGGGCCTGGATGGCAGCGTCCGTGTCAAGAGAGGTAGCCGGTGAAAGGATTGAGCCACAACTACAGACATGGAGACAACTGACGTCGATACCGGCGACTTGGCCGCTATTAAAATGGGAATCCGTGCGGCCCGCGCTTACATCTTGTACCCGATCGCCTATGCGGCACGCGGGTGAGTCAGTCAGGGCCAGGGAACTCCCCCACAACAAAATAGCCATCACTGCCAACATAACTCTGGACATTGTGAAGATTATAGCAAAATAATGAATGCAGGCAGGTAGAACCAATGGGCAGGGTGCCACCGGCCAGGCATCGCATTACCAGCCTCAGCCGCAAGCGCCGCCACAGTAGGGAATGAGATGGTTCAATTGGATCCCCTACAGAGGGTGCGTTCAGATTTGGTGTAAAACCAGTCTGCGATGCCACATTCCAGAGAGAACCTCGCTCTTGCTATACACCAAAACTAATCGCACCCCCTACAGATATTGGCTTGACACTGTCTACATTGTCTAGTAATATTTAGTCAAATCTAAATTATTTTCTTTACGTTTCTATAATCTAGAGTTTTTGGCAACGCTTATACCTGTAAGCAAATAAATAACGTAAGACGTTCAATGCTCGGTCGCCAGATGGTTGGTGATATTTCTGTTTCCCAAGGAGCTCTTCATGGTCAAAGGCAGCAAGGGCCTTTCGCGGCGTAGTTTTCTCAAGGTGGGGGNGGTTGGGGCTGGCGGGTATCGCCAGCTGGCGTGGTTTGTCGGCCGTGGGTCAGAACCAACCTGTCCAGGCGTTCGCCGCTCCGCCGGCGCAAGAAAATGGACATCATAACGAGCATGGCCAGATGGGAGCAGTTGGACAGGTTAACCACGAGTTCAATGGCTTTCATCCCACCGAGATCCTTTACGATTTCGACTATGGTGAAGTCAAGGTGGAAAACGGACGGACCGTCCGGGAGTGGACGATTCTGGCGCTCGACCGCGAGATTGAGATCGCGCCGGGCATATTATTTCCCGGCTGGTTGTATGGTAGCGCTACCTCGGCCGCTTCTCGCCGCGCTGGCTACACGGTCGGCCAGGTTCCTGGCCCCACGCTGCGCTGCGTGGAGGGCGAGTTGCTGCGGATTCACTTCATCAACGCGAGCACCCATCCACACACGATTCATTTTCACGGCATTCACTCGGCACGGATGGACGGCGTGCCTGGTGTGGGCAGAGGCATGATTTCTAACGGCGAGCGATTCACATATGAGTTTGAGGCTCGGCCCTTTGGCTGCCACCTCTATCATTGCCATGCCATTCCCCTCAAGCGTCACATCCACAAGGGGCTGTATGGCGCTTTTATCATCGACCCCGACCCGGAAAAATATTCCGGAGAGGAACGGGAAGCGGCCAGGCGGCGCAATCACCAGTATGTGACAGCTGAAGGCATCAACGAAATGGTCATTGTTATGAACGCCTTTGACACCAATTTCGACGGGGAGAACGAGGTGTACGCGGCCAATTCCATTGCCTTTGCCTATATGAACGATCCAATCCAGATTAGGCGCGACCAACTTCAGAGACTCTATCTGGTTAACATTACCGAGTTCGACCCCATCAACTCAATCCACATTCAC
Organism: Ardenticatenia bacterium; assembly: GCA_014237545.1. Taxonomy (GTDB): domain Bacteria; phylum Chloroflexota; class Anaerolineae; order Promineifilales; family Promineifilaceae; genus Promineifilum. Next base: position 3,486 of record JAACJX010000063.1, read on the forward strand.
GCCAATTTCTTCGACTACTATGATCACGGCACGACCCTGGAGCCGACGCTCAAGACAGTTGACACGATCATGCAGTGCCAGGCTCAACGCGGCATTCTCGAGTTCTCCTTTGCCGATTTTGAGCCGGGTTTGTATATGTTTCACGCCCATCAAACCGAGTTCGTTGAGTTAGGATGGATGAGTTTTTTTGAAGTAGTGGAATAAAGCTCATCTACGAATCTATCCCAATATCGCGGCGTTGTTTCAGAAAAATATCCGCGAACAAAGCATAATTCGCGGGTGACTTAGGAAGTACAATGCAACAGACACCTACCGCTACAACTCCTGAACGGCCGAACTGGATTCTGGCCTTACTACCCCTTGTCCTCCTTCTGGCCTTGGTTGCAGCCTTTCTATTGTTGAACCCGCTCTCCTTTTTCACGGGCGCGTTTCCTCCTTTGGAAGAATTGAGCGTGCAGCGTGTCGTGTTTCCCGAGAATGGTCGTATTCAACTCGAAGTCATCAACGGCGGTCCTGACCCCGTTTCAATTGCGCAGGTTCTGGTTGATGATGCCTATTGGCAATTTGAAATAGCGCCCGGCTCTACCCTGAAACGGCTTGAACAGGCCACAATTGACATCCCCTATCCCTGGGTCAATGGCGAACCGTTGGTCATTACCCTGATCACGGGAACCGGGCTCACTTTCGAGAAGGTAGTGGAAGTCGCGGTCGAGTCGCCGCAAGGTGATACCCGAACATTCGTGGCTTATGGACTTCTGGGAATCTATGTCGGCGTGATCCCGGTTGCTCTGGGGATGCTTTGGTATCCTTTCTTGCGACAGATGGATCGCAAGTGGCTCAATGCCATTCTTGCTCTAACGATTGGGCTGCTCGTGTTTCTCTTTGTCGATACGCTTCTTGAAGCGCTGGAGCTGGCCGCGGAAGTGCCGGGCGTCTTCCAGGGTGTTTCCCTGGTTGTCCTGGGTACCTTGCTCAGCCTGGGTGTCTTGTTGGCAGTCGGGCAACGCCGCGGGGCGCGCTCGCCCTTGGAGATTTCCACCTTAATCGCTCTTGGAATCGGGTTGCACAACCTGGGAGAAGGCCTGGCTATTGGAGCCGCGTTTGCCACCGGCGCGGCCGCGCTCGGGTCCTTCCTTGTCATCGGCTTCACGCTGCACAATATCACGGAAGGCATCGGGATCGTAGCGCCTCTGGCGAAGGAGGAAAGGCCGCGCCTGATGACCTTCGTCATGTTGGCGCTTTTGGCCGGCGGTCCAGCCATCCTGGGCACGTGGATCGGCAGCCTGGCCTTTTCACCCTTCTGGGCCGCCCTGTTCCTCAGCATCGGCGCGGGAGCAATCCTGCAAGTGATCTGGGAGGTGGGCAAGCTGCTTGTTCGAGATGCGCGACAGCAGAACCAGCCGGCCTTGAGTTGGCTCAACTTTGCTGGCCTGACAGCCGGAATCCTGATCATGTATCTGACCGCCTTCCTGGTGAATTAAAAGCGTGTCGCTTGGGTTGTTTCAACGGCTTGCCGGGAATGAAGCAGTCAAAGAACGATCGAGGCCGTCCGTCTATCGCTCCGCTTGCTCAAGGGTTTTTCACAGTAACTCGATGTGCAAGCTGGAGAACGGTGAAATGCATAAGTGCTCCGCTCACGGCGCTTGCCCCAGGTGATCGTTCGGGTCAGAAGTATGCACCCACACCCATAAATCATTAGGAGCGTTGGCCGACCAGTTGAAGGTCCACTCAGCATCTCTTATAGGCATGTTGACGCATCCATGACTATGCTTGTAGCCAAAACGGTCGTGCCAGAAAGTGCCGTGTAAAGCGGCCCCGATCCATTCATCGAAGTACATGATATAGGGAATATCCTCGATAAAGTAGTAATCGATCCTTCCCTCCGCCCCCGACATCTTATACTCNTAGAAGCGATCAAAAACCTGGAACAGCCCTTCGCGAGTGGGCCAGCGATTCAGGCCCGAAGAGATAAGTGTCGCGTAGACCATCCGGTCGCCCTCATAAGCGGCCAGCGTCTGCTCGTAGAGGTCTATTTCTGCCCAGTGTTCGTTCTCGCCCACGCCTTCCGGTCGAGGACTGACGTCTACCAGGCTGAAATACGATTGTTTCACCCATTGGCTGTTACCGATGTCATACCAGAGCCATCCATCTTTACCCAGTACTACTTCATAGATTTCTACAAATGTATAACGAGACAGTTCAGGGGCGGATAGGGCCGGTTCAGCATCCGGCGCCGGGCTGGGCACCACGTCTTGGACGACCCAACCAAATGGCCGTCGTGGCTGCCAGCGCACGACTACGCCCTGGAAATCGGACGGTTCCGCCAACTGAATGTCGTCTTCGTAGACAAACTCGCCATAGTTAATCTCGTACCATGTCTCTCCGGCTTCATTTTCAAACCAGCGGTTGACCGTGACGAAGAGATAGCCATCGCCGACGTTACGAATAGGGGCAACAGTCCGTGTTGGCTGTGGGTAGACGTTTGCGTTATCCGCCAGCCTGGCGTAATTGCGTTTCCCAAAGAGCGTATCGGCCGGGGGATTTGGCGTTTCGAATTGTAACGGCGCAGTTTCGTTGCCACATACATAATCATCAAATGAGCTCAACAAAAGACATTTAGCGGCGCTCGCCGGGGATGCCGTCGTCAGGATCGTGAGCAGAAGACCGCCAGTAATCCCAACAACCAGAACAAAACGAGAAAATCGGATCATGATTACACTCTCTGGATTGTTCTAACCTGAATTTACTCGCTGTCAGAAAGGTGTGAATGGTCGTCTGTAGCAAGCCATCTTTAGCCTAGCGACGCATGGTTATCAGGGGTTTCCTGTTCAAGGCGACGCAGCAAGACGAACAGACAGGCAATTAAAAGGAGTTCCAAGATTACCGACGCGAGACCGATGAGCGTCACCTCCTCGACCTCGCCGGCATGCGGGCCAAAGAGCGGAACGCCGAGCGTCCGCGTGATCACCCACATCAGCACAATCGCTGCGTTGCCGAGAATCCCTAACCAGTAGAACAACCGCAGGCTATGCGCCTGGTCTGGGCGAAGACCGATGACCCCCATGGTTCGTTGGCTTTGTGGCAGCAACATCAAGGTATAACCAATTTGGGCAACGGCCGAAACGAGAAAGAACAACCCATAGCCCCACCATTCTTCAAAATGTTCAGGAGCGAGGAGCGCGTGGATCAGGCCGGCCGCCAATGAAAACAGGGCCGCCAGATAACGAATACCTTGGGTCTTTACTAAAGGATTGGTTCCGTACATCACCTTGTTTACCTCATTTGTATAAAGTAGGCGGATCTGATTGATATTTATTAATTTTCAGCCTGCCGTACCACCGTATTTAATACGCCAGGGGTTATTTCGACCGTCCGCTTGACTACCTCGCCAGACAGATCAACCCAGACCCGGCAAGTACCGGCCGGTAGATCGCTGATGGCGAAATTTTCTAACAGGATGTCGTCCGGCGGCGTAAATTGATCCCAGTAAGTTTCCACATAGCGGCATAGGCCAATTTGGCTAGCTCGACCGCCTTGGCGTGATGGATACTCATGTTACGGACAAAACCGACATCGGCCGAATCCGGGCCAGGTGTCTGCATCGCCTTGAGCTGGTAGCCAGCGATGCCACCAATGAACAGTCCAAATAACAAGAGAATAAAGATAGCCGCACGCCAGACGCCAGCAAACTGGCGCGGCGATGCTTCATTGGTACGAATATGTGCCTGTGACGTGCTTGTAAATTCGGTCATTTCAACGCTCCTAATCCTCTACAAAAACCTCGCGCTCATGCTCCTCGACCTAAAGGTGGAAATAATCGCCCGGTACGTTGCCTGTAAATGTGGTACTGATCGCCAAACTGTTCAAGCAGCATCGCTTCTTCTTGCCAATCCGGGCATAGTTAATAGCGGTCGTTCCTGTTGGGAAAAGTGCTGCCGATCCATTGGCCGACACCAGGAAGCTAACAGCGATAAAGACAGCTATAGCCAACGTCTGACTCGCTTACGATATTGCTCATAGGCTTCCCTATGAAGCGTTAATAGATGCTCCTCTTCAAGATAGACTTGGGTCTGGATTGAAACGTCTCCCAGCAGCCACAGCGCCAGCGTCACCGCGTTGGGTAAGACCAAGAACAAGCCAAGTAGATTGAGGCGCATTCCTAGAAAAATCGGATTGCGCGACAGACGAAAGAGGCCTTCTGTGACCAGCGCCGTCTTGTTTTCCGTATCAATACCGATACGCCAGGAGNTCCCCATTTGCGCCTGGGCAACCGCGACCCACACAAAAGCCACAACCAACAGCACCAGGCCAATGCCAGTAACTGACGGCTGCTCCAGCCAGGTAATCGGCGTCAAAGCCTGGTAAAACCTATCGGCAAAGACCTTGATCAGTACAACCAGTATCGTACCGGCCACAATGAGCCGGAAGTAGGTGGCCATAAAGCCGGACAGACCCTCTTTTTCAGACAGACGATAGGGATTGATCCCTGTCGTCCGCCACACGCGATATGTGCGCCAGAAAAACGCCACGCCATAGAACAGAATCAGGTAGACCAGTAAGAAGATTTTCAGTGCCATAGTTCAAAATAAGTGCCAATCATCATAAACAAGGCAAACCCGCTGACAAGCATTATCGTTGCTAAACGACCTTCCTCGCATAGACGACACCCTTCGGCTTATCCCCGATATCGGAGCAAACGCAAGGCGTTTAGAACAACAACGATCGTGCTGCCCTCATGTAGTACAACGGTGCAGCTTAACTGCACCAGACCCAGCACAGAGGTCAGCAGGAGCAGGCCAATGACACCGAGTGAAATGGCCAGGTTCTGCCGGATAATGGCCCGGCTGGCGCGGCTGAGGCCGACGGCGAAGGGCAGCTTGCCCAGATCATCGGCCATTAGCGCAACGTCAGCCGTTTCCAGAGCCACGGCTGTGCCCGCCGCGCCCATGGCGATGCCGACTGTCGCCGTGGCCAGCGCCGGGGCGTCATTGACACCGTCGCCGACCATGGCTACCTGGCCATACTCTTGTTGCAACGCCTGAATCGTCTCCAACTTGTGCTCCGGCAGAAGCCCCGCCTTCACGTCCGTCACCCCGACTTCCTCGGCGATCTTCCTGGCCACAGCCTCGTTGTCGCCGGTGAGCATGATCACCTTCTGGATACCCAGGTCGCGCAGCTTTTGCAGCGTCTCCTTCACGCCGGGGCGCGGCCTGTCGGCCAGCGCTAAAACGCCCAGGAACTGACCGCCGTGGCTGATGGCCATGGTCGTCTTGCCTTCGTTCTCCAGTCGCTCCACGGTCCGGATCACTTCCTCGTCAAGCGCGTGGCCGTCAGTTTCACGAAAGAGGTTCAGCGAGCCGATGAGCACGGGGCGACCGTCCACCTCGCTTTTCACACCGCGCCCGACCACGTTTTCAAGCCCGCCGGCCGCGGGTAGATCCAGTCCCTTCTCCTGCGCGGCCCGCACCACCGCCAGAGCCAGCGGGTGATTGGACTGCTGCTCGACCGCTCCGGCGATACTCAGTACCTCTTCTGCGCCGCTGCCGTTCAGGGCGACCGTGTCGGTCACCTCGAATCGACCCTCGGTCAGGGTGCCCGTCTTGTCGACGGCGAGGACGTTGAGCGCGCCCAGATTCTCCAGGTGGACACCGCCCTTGATCAGTACGCCGTTCCGCGCCGCCTGCGCGATCCCGGCTAGGACAGAGGCCGGCGTGCCGATGGCCAGAGCGCAGGGCGAGGCGGCTACCAGTAGCAACATTGCCCGGTAGAAACTCTCCTGGAAAGGCATCCAGCCGATCAGCGGGGGGATGATAATCACCAACAGCACCACGATCAGGATGGCCGGCACGAACTTGGCCGTGAACTTCTGGGTCATCTGCTGCGTCGGACTTTGCTGTTCCTGGGCCTCGGCGACCATCTGCATGATCCGGCTGAGTGTGTTGTCACGGGCCAGTTTTGTCACACTGACGTCGAGGGCGTTTTCCTGGTTGATGGTGCCCGCGAAGACTTCATCGCCCTCCGCCTTCTCGACCGGCACGCTTTCGCCGGTGATGGCACTCTGGTCGATGCTGCTCCGGCCGCTCGCGATGGTGCCATCCACGGGGATGCGGTCGCCGGGCCGCACCACAACAACATCGCCAACCTGTAACTGTTCTACCGGCTGTTCAACGATCTCATCGCCATGTTTGACGTAAGCAGTCCTGGGCATCAGCTCGCCCAATGCGTTAACGGCACGACGAGCCCGGTCGAGGGCGTAATGCTCCCCGGCGTGGCCCAGGCTGAAGAGGAAGAGCAGGAAGGCGCCCTCGCTCCACTCTCCGAGAAGAGCCGCGCCGCCGGCTGCGGCCAGCATCAACACGTCGGTATCGAACTTGCCCTTGACCAGGCCCGGAATAGCGTGGGTAGCAATGTCGTAGCCACCGGCTATGTAGGAAAGAACATAAAAGACGAGAGCCACGTTTTCCGGCAGGCCAAAGAAGGTTTCGCCAAGCCAACCTGCCAGAAAGAACACCCCAGCCAACGCCACGAGAATCAGCGTCCAGCGCTCCTGCATCCAGTGTGGTAAGAAAATGGGGGCGCTCCCATGATCGTGTTCATGTTCCTCGGGGCTTGTTTTCTCAGGTTTAGGGGTCGATGCAAGCGCGTTGGCTCCCATCCGTCTCATGGCTTGAACAATCGTATCCCGCTCTAGTTTCTCCGTGTCATAGGCAACGAAGGCTAATCCGGCGGCATAGTTGACATTGACATGCAGCATTCCCGGTAAGTCGGCCAGTAATTGGGTCAGCACGTCGGCCGCATCGGCCGTGTTCAGACCATGGAAGGCAATACCCTCGTGGCGATATCTTTTGCCGAAGTCGCTGCCTGCTTCGCGGGCTATGCGCTGCACAGTCGCCAACGAGACCAAGTTAGGATCAAAGTGCAAACAGAGTTGCGGCGGATTGGTATCGTCCTTGATGTGAACGCGACGAATGCCGTGGTGGTTCTCAAGGGCGTATTGCAGTTTGGAAATACATTCATCGTTAGCATCCGCAACGCCTGGTAGTAACAGGGGGATATCAAGCTTAACGGTTTGTTCGCTCATGGTCATTGTCCTTCCATATTAAGTACTAGGCGGTAACAACCGGACCCGCCTGGCGGTCCAGCTAAATAAAAAGCATCGCACAGCAAGCCCTACCGCTCACCGGCATTACTTGGTTGCTTGACGAGGTGGAAGGGGGAACAGAGGCGGTGAAACCAACGCAGGCCCCGAGACCGGTGCTGCGATCCTGGTGGTCAGTGTTGGGCAAGTTGCGGCCGGCATGGCTGGCGGCAGCAAAAACCCGGCATGTAGAGTGGTGGTGTCTTGGTAGCTGGCACTCGCTGATGGGGAATCGGCATTGTCTTCAAGCGGAACACAGATGCTGGCGCCATTGACCTGCCAAACTACGTTGATTGCATCACTCGCATAATGGCCCAATACGCTGGCGACGACCAATCCCAGCCAAAACCATGACAGGAAACGCAACCTGGAGCTTCTAGCCATGTAACACGTGCTCCAGGCCACAACGAAACAAATCGCCGACGTGGTTGTCGTCTAGCGTATAGAAAACGTGCCGACCGTCTTTGCGGGTACGCACCAATCGCATCAGCCTCAAATGGCGCAGGTGGTGGGAAACGGCCGATTCGCTGATCTCGACAGTCTCCGCCAAGGCTCTGACGTTCATTTCGCCTTGAACGAGTGCAGCTAGAATTCGTACTCGACTGGCGTCGCTTAGTGCACTGAAAAGCTCGGCCAATTGAGCGGCTACGTGGGCATCGAGGAAAGTTGTCTCTAGCGTTTCAGCAGGCATTTTCACTTTTCAATCTTTCAATATATGAACAGATATTGAGGTATTATAGAGCAACCATTCAGGCAATGCAAGCGGATCTGCCGATCTTCTCGGTTGGCCTACAGCAGCTGTGCTCGTTCTCCACAAGACAGAGGCCTGCCTTTCCAGATAAAGAGGACACGCCGTTTTGATATGATTCTGTTACGGGCGCAGCATCCGTAGACCACTCGCGATGACAACGAATTCGCTGATTTCGTGTGCCAGCACAACGGTGGGAAGTGTGAAGTACCCGGTCAGTGCCCCAACGACGAGCGCACCAATCACAATCGCTGAAAGCACCAGGTTCTGGTTCACCACTCTTTGGTTACGGTTGGCTAACTGAAGCGCATAGGCCAGTTTCTCGAGGTCGTCGGCCATCAACACCACATCAGCGGTCTCCATGGCCACGTCTGTACCGGCCGCTCCCATGGCCACGCCAACAGTTGACTCGGCCAAGGCGGGAGCGTCGTTGACCCCGTCACCTACCATTGCCACGTGGCCGAAGTGTTCGGCCAATTCACGCACTTTCGTTACCTTGTCTTCCGGTTTCAGGTCGGCATAGACGTCATCAATACTCAATTCGCGGGCGATGGCCTGGGCCGTGCGCNCGTTATCCCCAGTCAGCATCGCCACCTTCTCNATNCCNGTCGCATGCATCGCCTCGATCGCCAGGCGCGCGTTGGAGCGAATGTTGTCGCGGATGGCCACCAAGCCCAAAGGATGTTCTTCATCACCTAGCACAACCACCGTCTTTCCCTCGCTCTGCAGGTGGTTGATATCATTCCAGGCATGTTCCAGCGAGATACCCAGCGTTGAATGGAAAAGGTCAGGGCTACCAATATAAACCATTCGCCCGTCCAGGCGGGCGGAAGCACCAGCGCCCGTTAGAGAGCGGAAGCCGGTCAGCTCGGCCGGTTGAATACTCCCCTTCTCAGCATATCGAACGATAGCCTCTGCCAGAGGATGAGCGCTGCGTCGTTCAATGCCGGCCGCCAGGGCCAGTAGTTCCTGCTGTGACTTGACTGGGCGATCGGACTCCTGGCGAAACAGGACCACATCCGTTACTTCCGGCTTGCCCCGCGTCAGGGTGCCAGTCTTGTCAAGGGCCACTACCTTCACCTTGGCCAATTCTTCGATGAACACACCGCCCTTGATCAGNACACCATTGCGNGCACCGGTACCGAGCGAAGCAACGAGCGTTATTGGGATCGAGATGACCAGGGCGCAGGGTGCGGCAGCCACGATAAAGACGGTGGCACGGGCGATCCAGGTAGCCCAGTCAGCGCCGAGGAACAACGGTGGCACGACAGCAATCAGAATGCCGAGTAATAAGACGACCGGACTATAGCGCGCCCCAAAGCGCTCGATAAATCGCTCGCTCTTTCCTTTATTCTCCTGTGCTTCTTCAACCAGGTGGATGATTCGGGCGATGGTATTGTCAGCAAAGGTTTTTGTGGCCCGTACTTCCAGTGCNCCCTCGCCATTAATACTACCGGCAAATACCGNNTCGGCCGGCTGCTTCTCCACCGGCACACTCTCGCCGGTGACGGGAGCTTGGTTGACACTGGATATNCCCGTAAGGATGATCCCGTCAGTGGCAATTGACTGGCCCGGCTTGACGATAAATACGTCGCCAACTTCGAGCTCCTCCACTGGGATTTCACGTTCACCGCCGTCGCGCCGCACCAAGGCCACTTTGGGCGCCAGGTTCATGAGTGCTTTGATCGCGGATCGAGTTTTCTGCTCCGTGTAGCCTTCGGCGGCTTCACTGATGGAATACAGGAAGACCAGCATAGCGCCCTCGGCGGGCATGCCTAGCACCGTCGCTACCACGGCAGCCACGGCCATCAACATTTCAATGCCGATTTCCCGCTCGAAGATCAGCTCCTCAATGGCCTCGCGGCCAAAATAATAACCACCGATGAGAATGGCCGCGATATAGACGGCTGTCGAGACAATCTCTGGGGCACCCGCAAGTCCTACCAACCAGCCGACCAGCAACAGAACGCCTGAGAGGACTGAGGTGATCACCTTNGGGTTACGCCATGGCTTAGGTGGTTCCGCCATCGTCAGGCCTTTCTGCGCCGGAAAGCCGAGCGAGGCCAGTTTTTCGCTCACGATTTCGGGTTGGATCGCTGCTGGGTCGTAGGCAATGGCGACTTTGGCGGACTTAGGATAGACCTTTAAATCAGTTATACCTGGGAAATCTTGCAGCCCGCGCTCGATAGCAGCCGCGTCATGCTCGCAGTCCAGGTTAGCCACACGAAATTCAAGTTCTTTGGTTTGCATTGTAATGATGGCTCCAATAATCAGCATCACCGCTAGCTCTGACGGTTGGCGCCCGGTGTGTTGTAACGAGTACATTCATAAACGCCGCGGGCGACATCCGCCAGCAAGGCTTCTGCGAGGCTCAAAATATCTCCGGCCCGGTCGTCGCTAAGATGGTAGGTGACGTACCGACCATTTTGCTCCGCAACCACCAGCCCACAGTCTCGCAAACATCCCAGATGGTTTGAGACATTGGATTGAGAGAGCTCAGTGGCTGAGACAATCTCGCTGACTGTTAGCGGCCCATTACGCAACACTTCGAGGATACTTAGCCGCGATGGATCGCCAAAGCCACGAAATAGCTTGGCTTTGAGAGCTACCCCCGTCTTCTCAGTATTCAGAATCATGACGCCCTCATATCATCATATCAGTATATAATGATATTATAACAGCAAAAGAACGCGAGTCAAAATCATTTTTATTTCAGAGGCAGCTAACTAAGATAACCTGAGTTCGGAAATATAAAGAGGAGAACGCCTCACGTTGGTAAAATGGCATGTGTCAAATCCCAAACCAACAAAAGGCGTTCCCCATGAGTCTATTGAACCTCTTCGTCGATGTCGATGATTTTTGCCAAATGCTTACCGTCCAGCAGCCACAACCGGTTTTGGGCCGGGCGAATCGTCCCGGTCGCAAACCGAGTCTGGCCGTCAGCGAGGTCATGACAATCGTCATCTACTTCCATATGTCTCGCTATCGCGATTTCAAGACCTACTATACCCAATCCGTGCAGCGGCACCTGACGGGCGAGTTCCCTCATCTGGTCAGCTACACCCGGTTTGTCGAACTGATGTCGCAGACGCTCTGGCCGTTGTGTCTCTATCTGAAAACACGGCTGGGGCCGGTCACTGGCATCTCCTTTATCGATGCCACTGCGCTGCCCGTCTGCCACAACCGGCGAATCCAGCGACACAGGGTGTTTGACGGCCTGGCGGCCAGAGGCAAGACCTCGATGGGCTGGTTCTTCGGCTTCAAATTGCACCTGGTCGTCAACGATTGCGGCGAGTTGTTGGCTTTCTACCTGACCCCCGGCAATGTCGACGACCGCCAGCCGGTACCCCATTTGGCCAAAAGCCTCTTTGGCAAGTTGTTCGGCGACAAGGGCTACATCTCTCAGCCCTTGGCTGACCAACTTCTCGAGCAAGACGTGCAGCTCATTACCGGCCTGCGCAAGAACATGAAGAACCGTTTGCTGGCTTTGTTTGACAAGCTCATGCTGCGCAAGCGGGCCCTTATCGAGACGATTATCGACCAATTGAAGAATATCTCGCAGATTGCTCATACTCGTCACCGCGGTGTCGATAACTTCCTGGTCAACCTGGTGGCCGGATTGATCGCCTATAGCCATCAACCCAAGAAGCCTTCCTTGAACTTGGGCGATGAGTCATTGGCTCTTTTACCTGCCACCCTTATCTAATGTCGAACTCAGGTTAAGATAGTTTAACAAGTATCAATCAGCAAGGAAATTTGTGGCTGCCACACCTCCGGTAACAACCGGATAGAGACCTGGCCTGTGCCGGGCAAGACTAATAACTCTAATACTTGCCGGACGCGCCCCAAGGCCAGCTGTCCGGCAGGGCAGCCGGGGCAGTTCATAGCCAGCTCGACTTCCACCCCCGCCTCGCTGACGGCTACCCCGCGGAGCATACCCAGCCCCACAATCGACATCCCATACGTCGGGTGGATGACCCGGCTCAGGGCCGCGCGGACCTCAGGTTCCGAAAGTGACTGGTTCAACTCCCAGGGTTTCCAGGTGACGCCGGATGGCCGGCATCGACAGCTTGCCGCCGCTGGTCAGCACGTCACCGTCCACAAGTACCAGAGGGAGCTGGGCATCGGCCGGCAGCGGCGGGCAAGTGGGGTCGAACAGGTCGTGGTAAGTCACCTTGATCGAAGGCCCATACCGTTCCTGTAACCGGCCGGCCA
>JAACJX010000549.1 GCA_014237545.1 Ardenticatenia bacterium
TAGAAGGCCAGTTCCAGCCACGCGCCCACGTCGCGCAGCCCGGCGAGCAGGTTGCCCGGCGACCAGTCCTCGCGCTTGCGGCGCGGGGCGGCGCTCCGCGGCGGGTCGACGGCTCGCTCGCGCCGCGCGTCCAGCACGGGAAACAGGTCGGCCGCGCTGCGCGTCGGCGGCACTTCCAGGTCGGCCGGGTGGAGCAGGAAGGCGTCGGTCTGCTCGCCGCCCAGCCCGCCGTGGCTGCCGATCAGCTCTTCCAGGGCCGCCACCGTCCCGTCGGGGTAGACCGTGCTCATGATGATCAGGTCGCCGGCGCTGNGGAAGGCGGCCACCCGCCCCACCTGCCAGGCGCGCAGCGCCACGTCGCCATAGGGGGCCAGGGGGTCGTCGCCGCGCACCTCGCCCGTNTCCANGTCGCNCCGGCCGNGCTTGCCGATGACGACCNGCCNCCNGTCCCCGTCCAGCGCGGCCACGAAGCCCACGCCCTCGTGGGCGACGACGGCATCGACCAGCCCGGGGAACGCGGCGTTCAGGTCAGACAGGGTGGCGCGGTGACCGAAGGCGTGGAAGTAGACCTGGGCCAGGTTGCCGCTGCCGCAGAAGGTGACGTCGACATCCCCGGGCGGCGCGGCCGAGGCGGCGGGCTCTTCGTCGGGCGCGCGCCTTTCGGCGGCCTTCCGCAGCTGCCGGGTGGTCGCCTGGCCGACGCGGCCGCCCATCCCCTGCTCCTGGATGTTGCCCAGCTCGGCGGCCGTGGTGGCGGCGACCCGCGCGCTGTCGTCGCCGCTGGCCGTCTGCACCATCACCGTGCCTTCGGGCATCCGCCGCTCGATGTACTCCTGGAGCGTGTAGCCGTAGCGCATCTTGAACGTCGGCCCGAAGGATTGGCCGTGGTCCGACAGCAGGATCAACTCATAAGGGCGCGGCGCTTTGGTGGCGATGAAATGGCGCACCGTGCCCACCAGCCGGTCGAAGCCGCGCANCGTGCCNAGGGCGTGGCGCGACCACGGGCCGGAGTGGTGGGCCACCTCGTCGTAGCCGGGCCAGGCGGTGTAGATGGCCGGCTCGCCGCGCACGATCTGCATNANGGTCAGCAAGCCCGACACNTCGCGCATGAACACCGTGGCNGACGAGCGCACGAACGGGTAGAAGTTGCGCAGCCGGTTGAGGCGCGGCCGCGTGCCGGCGAGGACGTCGCGCGCGTACTGGCCCACCTCGAGCAGCGTCTCGCCGACGAACAGCCCCACCACGCGCATCATGAAATCGGGGTTCAGCAGCAGCAGGTAAACGTCGTGGGCGCGGGCCAGCCGTTGCTCCGGCGTGCCGCCGCGCAGGTCGGAGGCGGTCAGCAGCGAGATGTCGGCGTCACCGTTCACCAGGTTGCCGACGCTGGCCCCGCCGCGCAGCAAGCCCTGGCCGGTGGCGAAGCGGGCGTTGATCTCGGCCGCGTCACTGCCGGACACGAAGAGCCGCCCCTGCGACTTGTCGTACCAGCGATAGGCGGGAATGTCGTAGTTATCGCCGAACAGGATGCCGGCCTGGCAGGCCGACGTCTGCGACGGCAGGCCGCAATCGACACGCGACAGCACGTATCCCTGGCGCTCGATCATCGCCCGCACGTTGGGCATGTAGCCGNCGGCGATGGCCCGCCGGATGTGGTGGTAGCTCAGCCCATCGATCTCCAGCATGACCAGGCCGCTCGTGGCCTCGTTGGGGGACACGTCCCGCTGCATCATCAGCCGGCGCTCGATGACGCTTTCGTAGAACGACCCGGTGTCCTCGATGCCGAGGATGGCGCTGAAGAGCGCGATGGTCGATCCCAGGACGACGCCGCCGATGAAGGCCGGGATCCAGCCGGTCACGTCGAGCCCGGTCGAGAGCAGATAGGCCGTGATGCGCANCGTGACGGCATTGACGAACAGNCCNACNATGAACAGGGCGAAGAAGCCCAACGGCATGGCCAGCAGCAGGATGAGCGGCCGGATGAGCAAATTGACGAGGCCAAGGGCAAANGCGGCCGCGCCGGCCACCTGCCAGGCCGACCANTGCCCCACCCCCTCGATGTGGACGCCCGGCAGCAGCCAGGCCGTCAGAGCCAGNGACAGGGCGCTGACGACCCAAATCACGACAAAGCGAATGGCGGTTCTGAGNAGGGCGCGTATTACATGCATCCGGGGGCACCATAGCCGCCAGGGGCGGCTGTCCACCGGCATTATGCCAAGGTTCCGGGGGATGGTCAAAGGGAGCGCCGCGCCGCCCAGGGCCAAACTGGCCTGCGAAATTCGGTGCGAGAACGCCGCGGCCTGGGTAAACTTCAGTCTATATGACCCGTGAACTACTCATCTCCTTGTCGTGGGGTTTGCTGCTCAGCCTTGTCATCGCCTTCCTGGCCTATCGCCGCGGCTCCCTGTCACAATCGGGCGCGGCCGGGGCCATCATCGTCGGCACGCTCATCTTCGGCCTGGGCGGCTGGGTGTGGGGCGTCGTGCTGGCCGTCTTTTTCATCAGCTCCAGCCTCCTCTCCCACTTCAAGGAGCGGGAGAAGGCGGCCGTGGCCGAGAAGTTCGAGAAGGGCCACCGGCGCGACATTGGCCAGGTGTTCGCCAACGGCGGTCTGGGGGCGCTCATCGCCATGCTCAGCGCCGTCGCCCCGGCCGATTACTGGTTCTACCTGTTCCTGGGGGTCATGGCCACCGTGACGGCCGACACCTGGGCCACGGAACTGGGCACGCTGAGCAAGGCCGCGCCGCGCCTCATCACCACCGGCCGGACGGTCGAGGTGGGCACGTCGGGCGGTGTCTCGCCGCTGGGCACGGGCGTGTCGTTCGTCGGCGGGCTGCTCATCGGCCTGACTGCCGGGCTGCTGGCCCCGCTGGCCGGGCTGCTGCCGTGGAGCGCGGCCCTGCCCCTGGCGCTCGCCGGGGCGCTCAGCGGCGCGGCCGGGTCGCTCATCGACAGCCTGATGGGCGCGACGGTGCAGCAGATCTACTACTGCGACACCTGCCAGAAGGAGACGGAGCGCAAGGTCCACCGCTGCGGCACGACGACGCGGCCGTCCCGCGGCTGGGGCTGGCTGAACAACGACCTGGTCAACCTCATCTCGTCCGTCGGCGGCGGGCTGGTGGCCGTGCTCCTGGCGTCGGCGCTGCTCTAGCCGGAGCAGATTCTATGGATCCGCAGATTACGTGACAGGCCAATTTCGTTAAATCCCATCAATTTCTCCAAAAAGTGAAGAGATCGCCGGCCGCCTGCGTTTATAATGCAGAATGAGGTCAACGATTTTGGAACCNGAGCATTTTCTGCGAACAGGCAGCGGCGATCGCCAGTTATTGGCGGAATCGCTGCTGGATCACTACTTCGCGGATATCCATCGCCTGGCCCTGTCTATTCTCCNCGACGAGGACGCGGCCGACGACGTGGCCCAGGACACCTTCATCGTCGCCCTGCGCCAAATGGGCCGCTACGAGCCGGGCACCAACCTGCGGGCATGGCTGTCGACCATCGCCGTGAACCTGTGCCGCGACCGGCTGCGGCGGCNGCGCGCCCGCTCGCGCTGGNCCGCNCTGTGGAGCGGCGGNCAGCGGCCGCTCNATTCGATAGCGCGCGACATGGAAGCGCGGCACGTGCGCCGCGAAGCCAACGCCGCGCTGTGGCAATCCGTCAANGCGCTGGACGAGAAGCATCGCCTGCCGGTCATCCTGCGCTACGCCAACGGCTTATCGATCCGCGAAGTAGCCGACGTGCTGAACATTCCCGAAGGCACCGTCCACTCGCGCCTCCATCACGCCTGCAANAAACTGGCGACGACGCTCGCCGCCGCGGACGCGGAAGCCCTGGTCCTGGAGTTGTTCAATGAATAGCCTGACGCACGAACAAGCGCGGGAATATATTCAGCAAGGCCATCAGGGTGAACAGGCGGCATTGCGCCAGCACCTGATGACTTGCGACGAATGCCGGACCTACGCCGCTATGCATGCCCAGTTGCTGCGCGAGCTGCCGGTGCGAAACGCGCGCGTCCATCCGACGATCGAACAGCGCGCCGCCATCCTGGCCGCGGCCGGCAACGACCGCACACTCCCCCGCTTCTGGCGGCCACTGGCGATGGCCGGCGGGCTGGCGGCCGTTCTGTTTCTGGCGACGGCCTTCTGGCTCGTACTGAGCGTCGCCAATCCCGAGGCGACGCGGCCGCGCCTGCCCGGCCCGTGGGCCACGCTGCTGGCCCCGGTGTTGCCATCGCCGACGGCCCCGGCCACGCGTCCGGCCCCCACGCCGACGCCCGCCGGCACGCCCGACCCGCGCGGCCGGTTCGTCGTCGACACCGTGCCCGCGCCGTCGCTGGCCGGCAATCTCATCGGCGAGCCGCTGGAGCAGCAGGTGATCGTCTACCTGCCGCCATCGTACGACACGAGCAATAAGCGCTATCCGGTCATCTACGCGCTAATCTACACGGAAATCACCTGGTATCAGCAGGACCAGATGAACAGTATCGGTAGTAGCGTCCGATCGGCTATGAACATCGCTCTGCGTGACGGGGCCCAGGAAATGATTGTGGTCGCCGTCGATTCAGTCAGCGCCATCAATACCACCCATTACTTTCTCGATTCGCCAGTCAGCGGCGATTGGGAAACGTATATAGCGGATGAACTTGTCGGCCACATCGACGCCAACTACCGCACGCTGCCCGCCGCCGAATCGCGCGGCCTTTATGCCGAAGGGCCGCACGGCNTGGGGGGTCTGATGACGGCNATGCGNCATAGTGACATCTTCNGCGCTCTCTACCTGAACAACCCGACTATTACCACGCCCGAGACCGCCGCGGCAATCGAGAATTACTACATGTCGGACCTGGGCCGGTCACAACTGATTAACTTTTTTGCCGAGGTCAGCGCGTGGCCGGACGAAACCGCCGCCACACAGTTCAGAGACAAGCTCCGGAATGAGCGCGGCCTCACCCTTGTGTTGCGGAACGCGGTGGCCTATGGCTTGATCGCCGCGCCCGATATTGAATCCGGCCCGCCCTTTTTCCAGTATCCCTACGCCACAGCCGGCGGCCCGGCGGATGAAGCCATCATGCAGAAATGGCATGAAGGACTGGGCGCCATCCGCGAACGGATAGCGCCCTATCAAGACGCCCTGCGCTCGCTCGAGATCGCTATTGTCGCGGACGAGGGCAACAACGCGCTCGGTCCGGCCCACCTGTCGGCCCAATTAGGCCCGGCCCACCTGTCGGCCCAACTGACCGACCTGGGCATCGACCATAGTTTCGCGACCCGAGCCTATTCGCTGGCATTCTCCACGCTGCGGGAACTATCGGAGCACGCGCTAACGGAGTTCTTCGCGACATCTCTCGCGCCGGAGTAAGGTTAAGGTTTGACCCAGAGCGGCCAACAGCCGCACCGTAACCAAATAGCCCTTTCTGCGGAATGATGACTTCATTCCTGACGATANCGGCTTGTCTGTCGCCAGGCNAGCAGTCACAAGAAGNAGGTTATTGAAGTAATAAACGGGAATTTGTCCGCCGCAGTGAAATTAACATGGTGTTTACGCGATACCGAAATCGAATAAGCCGGCAACCGGTCTCGCGACNCAAATTAAAAAGAATTGAGTTTCACGTCTGGAGGTAATGATGAAAACAACACTGTCTCTCTTCCTGTTTCTGGCCTTGCTGGCGCTCGGCGCGGTCTCCCCGGCCGCGGCCGACACCCAGCCGCTCGCCCTGGCTATCGGCTTCGAGCAAGCGCTCAACCTCGGCGACGCCGAGGCCGCGACGGCGCTGTTCGCCGATGACGCCGCTTATGCCACGCACATCGGCGGCGATTATATCATCGGCCGCGAGGCCATCCGCGAGGCGCTCGCGCCGCATTTCGACCCCGACCGTACTTATGAGGTCGTCGGCGTGACGATGTCGGGCAACGAGCTCACGCTGGTGGTCGAGACGTCCGATCACGGCATCGCCTGGCTGCGCCAGACGCTGCGGGCGACCGTGAAAGACGGACTCATCCAGTCAATGGAGCCCGTAGCCTTCCGGTTCCTCTTCTAGCGCTCGTGCTGGAGTTTGATGGCCACCATCCCGATGGCAGCTTGGACGGGATGGTGGCCCGCCCNTCTCCCCCGCCCCGCCCACGCGNGTCATCGTAACGATGCGGGACCGCCTGTAAAAGGGTCGGCCGGGCGAGAGCGATCAGGCCGAATAGTGGGACGACACCCAGCGGTACAGGTCGATGACCATCTCCTCCGGCCCGGACACCAACAGCGACTCCGTGCCCCAGTCGGTGAGGGTCGGTTCCATGAGGATCGTCGCGCCATAGGCGACAGCGCGTTCCAGCGCCTTGTGGACGTTGTCCACCTGGAAATGGAGAATGACCCCGGCCACGGGCTTCACCGGCACCATCGCCGCCGGGCTGAGCATGATCGTCACCTCGCCCGATTCCAGCTCGGCGAAGTTCTCGTCAAAGATGCGGGCTTCCAGCCCGACGACGGTTTCAAAGAAGTGGACGGCCGCCGGCACGTCGCGGACGATGAGGTCGAGATTGTCGAATTTAGCCATTTGCCGGGTAGTGTAGCCCGGATCGACCTTAATCCACAAGCGGTGACAGATTGCNGCTATAGCCCCCTGGNGTCATAGCGAGCCAACCACTTCAACTACCCGCCGGACGCCGTCTTCGGCCCGGATTGCCTCGCCCACCCGCGCGGCTCGCCCGCGGAGCGCCTCGCTGGCTTCCACCTCGCGCAGTGTGCTTGCCAGAAGGCCGGCNGTCAGGTTTTTGCGCGGGATGGGCCGCGGTCCCACGCCCAGCCNGGCAACGCGTTCCCCCCAGAAAGGTTGATCGCCGAAGAAAGGGATAATGACGGACGGCACGCCGGCCCGCAAGCCAGCGGCCGTCGTTCCCGCCCCACCGTGATGGACAACGGCGGCAACGCGGGGAAACAGCCAATCGTGGGGGACGTTGTTGATCATCAATACCGNTTCCGGCAGGTCATCCGCGCGCAAACCACCCCANCCCGACAGCAAGATTGCCCGCTGACCCGTTTGGGCCAGAGCACTGATCACCATGCCGGCCGTTTCTTCCGGATTACGCGTGCTCATACTGCCGAAACCGATNTAGACCGGCGGCGGGCCGTTCTCCAGAAAGGCGAGAAGCTCGTGCGGGGGTTGCCAACTGACCGGCGAGTCCAGGTANCAGAACCCGGTGACGTGCTTATCCTGCCCCCATTCGGCCGGTTTAGGAATTACCACGGGGCTGAAGCCATACACGATGGGTTGCCGCCTGATCGAATCTCCGGCCAGCGGGCCTCTTAATGGCGCCGGGGGCANGTCGAGAACTCGTCGCGNCGCGCTGTCGGCCGAGCGATAGCTCTGCCACATCATTTGTCTAACCAGTCCGTGCGAAATTCGATTGAAAACGCCACCGAGACGAGGCAGGCCTTGCGGCAGCAGCACCCCGGGGAAGTCGGATGTGGGCGTAAAGGGGACCAGATAAGCTTGCAGAAAAGGAATGGCAAGCTTTTCGGCCAGGGCGATCCCTATGAAAAGGCCGCCCAACCCGCCTATGATCAGGTCCGCGTCCTGGCACGCGCTAAAACCGTCTTCGGCCCATTCCACAGCGGCGCGGCGCGCCTCNGCGGCCGTGCGGCGGGTGATGGCGATAAAGTTGCCTTTTTCCAGCAAGGCGCGCATCTCGTCGCTTTCGGCGATGTCCTGCACATTGCCGCGCACGCTCCGAAAGTCGAGCCCGTGAGCCGCGACCAGCGCCTCGTAGTCCTCATGGGAGACGAGACGCACTGCATGACCGGCGGCGTGTAACCCCACGCCCAGGGCAATATAAGGTTGAACATCACCACGAGTTCCNAAGGCAAGAATGACTATTCGCATTTTCCATCCGTTTTTTCGTCGTAAGCTGCCGTGTAATCGTAACGTCCCTGGCCTTCGAGATCAGAGATTCCCCGGCCCGAAATGAGCGACGTCACAACTGAACATGCGATTATCCCCCAAATGATAGCAATGTATGTGGACGAGAGCACCCCCTACTGGCGCCCTACCTCTCTCCCCACTTGGCCGCCCTCCGTGATTTCGTTACCCTACGGCAACTATGGACGCCAAGGGGCTGGATTTCTACAGGCAGGTGTATGCCGTCGTGCGGCGCATCCCGCGCGGCCGCGTCACCAGCTACGGCCGCGTCGCCCGCATGTTGGGGCGGCCGAACGCGGCCCGCGCCGTCGGCTATGCCCTGGCCGCGCTGGCCGGCAAGGCCGACACCGACCCGCCCATCCCCTGGCATCGCGTCATCAATCACGCCGGTCGGATCAGCATCCCCGACACCGACGGCGGGGCCAGCATGCAAAGGAAGCTGCTACAGGCCGAGGGGGTGGTCGTCGGCGACGACTTGCGCGTCGATCTGGAGGTCTACTTGTGGGAAGGACTGCACCTAGTCGACATCGACGACATCATCGCCGGGCGAGGATAAGAGGAGAATCCGCAGATTTCGCAGATTACGCCGATTTATCTTGAGTCCGGCCAATCCGCAGAATCGGTAACGAAAGCTATCGTGAAGCTCATCATCCAGATCCCCTGCTACAACGAGGCCGAAACGCTGCCGCTGGCCCTGGCCGAGCTGCCGGCGGCCATCCCCGGCATCGACGTCATCGAGACGCTGGTCATCGA